>CAXHYW010000653.1:0-3064 GCA_964021475.1 uncultured Desulfobacteraceae bacterium
CTATGACATGCTCCCAGGTGATATCCGGCGGTAATCCGCCAAAAAGCGAGGTCCATCCCCCATTCATTCGGTGTAAATGGGCCGCAAGACGGATGGGGGTACCATTTTCCACCCGGATGGTTTCAAATAACCCGGCTCCGTATTGAAATCCCAAACTTTGTGCCGATACCCTTGCCTTGTCCTGGTCCACCATTTTACCATCCACCCAGGCTCTTGGGTGGACGCCCGATTTTGTTAATGAAACCGCCGAAAGTGTTTCCATAAGGGTTTTCCCCTTATCAAGGGTTTCCTGGAATTCTTTTTCAGGATCTGAATCATAGACAATCCCCCCCCCCACAGAAAAGAAAAGGGTTTGGTCCAAAATGGTTGCGGTGCGGATGGCAATGGAAAGATCCATGGTCTTGTGGAAACTGACATAACCGATGGCACCGGTATAAACATGGCGTTTGACCGGTTCCAATTCATCTATAATCTCCATGGCCCGAATCTTGGGGCAACCCGTGATGGATCCCCCGGGGAAAGTTGCCCGGAGCAGATCAACTGCTGTCTTCTCTTCTCCTAGCTCTGCCGTCACAATGGAAACCAGGTGAAACACATTTTCATAGGATTCCAAGCGTTTATGCTCTGACACCGCAACAGAACCTGCCTTGGCTACCCTGGACAAATCGTTTCGCATGAGGTCCACAATCATGGTCAGCTCGGCATCGTCCTTGATACTTGCCTCAAGATCCTGCCCATTCTCCTGGTCCTGGGCAATAGTTTTGCCCCTGGCAATGGTGCCCTTGATGGGCCGGGTTTCAATCTTCTTGCCGTCAAGCTTGATAAACCGTTCAGGGGAAGTGGAAACTATTTTATGATCACCGGCATGGATATAGCTGAAAAAAGAAGCCGGATTCCGGTTGAACAACTCAAGGAACAATGCATAGGCATCGCCTTTAAATCCGGTTTCAAATCGCTGGGAAAGATTGGCCTGATAGATATCTCCGGCCCTAAGATATTGAATAACTTTTTCCGCGGCCCGGATATACTCCGGCTTTGAAAAGCTGGATTCAAACCCCCTGTCATCCATAGAAAACTGCCCTGTTTCCAAAGGCTTGGCAAGCTGTTTTAAAAAAGCATCCTTCCGGGCTTCTATATAGTCATTTTTAGCGAGCGCACAATTGGATAATACAGGAATACACACAAAATTTTTTTGGGCCTGCCTGTCCTGGATCAGAATCGTCGACGGTGCATAAAGACTGATATCTGGCAGATGGATATCCACACAGGTCCTGGGCAGTTGCTCAATCCGATCCTTCAAATCATAGGCAAAATATCCCAAGAGCCCCGCGCAAATAGGTATTTCTCTTTCTAAATCGCCAGGCAAAACAGCTTCATCCAAATCCAAATGGGTAAGCAACTGGTCGAGAAAGAGAAAGGGATCCTGAATAATCTGGATGGGATTGTTTTCAACCCTCAGGGAAAGGGTTTCTCCCCGGCCTTTCAATTCAAGCCAGGGATGAACACCAAGAATATTGAATCTTGCACAACTGGATCCCGAGCCTGGACCAGAATCTGGATCTAAATCTGGACTGGCGCTTAATACCCTGTTTGAACCAGATAATAAAAGGACGGTTCCTTCATCCTGGGCAAATTTTGCAGCAACCACCTCAAAGGGCATGCTAAGATCGATCTCTTCCATAAAAAGAGAGCTTATCCGGGGCAGTTGTCCAATGCCCATTTTCATCTCAGAAACGGGTTCATTCTCTTTTCATCACCGATACTGGTTTCCGGGCCATGGCCGGTATACACAATGGTGTCATCGGGCAATCCGAAAAGCTTTGTTCGAATACTTGCGATCAAGGTATCATAGTTGCCCCCAGGTAGATCTGTCCTGCCGATGGAACTTTTAAACAGGGTATCCCCTGCAAAAAGATAACCTTTGGTATACAGGCAGATGCCTCCCTTGGAATGACCCGGTGTATGGATCACATCCAGGGTAATATCCCCGAAACTTAACTGATCCCCGTGATTCAATAAAATATCTGCCGGAGGAGAATTTTCAGCAGACAAGCCAAACATGGAAGCAGACTTGGACAATTCCATGAGCATGGACGCATCATCAGGATGAATCCCAATTTCGGCATTGGTTGCTTCTTTCATCGCTTTATTGGCACCCACATGGTCAAAATGCCCATGGGTATTGATCAAATATTTTACTTTAAGCGCTGATTTGGCAAGGGCCATGAGGATTTGATCCCCATCATCACCCGGATCAATCACCACAGCTTCTTTTGTATTTTCACACCCCAAAATATAACAATTGGCCATTATCGGCCCTACTTCCAAATTTTTTATAATCAAAACGTTTCTCCCCCAAAAGTTTAGGATAGGTCTATTCGAAGCCTTCCTGCAGGCGAATCTTGTCCAACACCCCGTTTATAAAAGCACCGGAATCTCTCGTACCAAATTTTTTACCAATATCAACGGCTTCATTAATGGTGACGCTAGGAGGAATATCCTTGCATTTGAGCAGTTCAAAGATAGCAATGCGCATGATATTCCTGTCCACCGCCGGCATCCTGGTAAGCTTCCAGTTCTTGGAAGATTGGTTGATCAGACCGTCGATCTCATCCCCGGCCCCCAGAACCCCTTCAACGATTGCCAGGAAAAAAGGCTTTACCATATCGGTGAGTTCATCTTCCCTCAGCGCACAAAATTCTTCCAACCCTTTGGCAGGATCTGATTTGTTTACATCAAAGAAAAACAACGCCTGCAATGCCAATTCACGTGAAAGCCTGCGATCTCCCATTCCTCTATTCCACCTTTCCAAGATCATGACACAGGTTGGCCATTTCAATGGCTCCCATGGCCACATCAAAGCCCTTGTTGCCGGCCTTGGTTCCGGCTCTTTCAATGGCCTGCTCAATGGTTTCAGTGGTCAGAATTCCAAACATAACCGGCACATCCTCATCCATACTGACAGCAGCGATTCCCTTGGAAACCTCGGCACACACATAATCATAATGAGTGGTGGCACCCCTTATCACCGCACCCAGGCAGATGATGGCATCATATTTTTTCT
>CAXHYW010000654.1:0-3064 GCA_964021475.1 uncultured Desulfobacteraceae bacterium
CAGCCAGTATTAAAATTATTAGTCTCAGTCGCATAACCATAGTATAGACTAAAGTGCATCAATTTTTCAATGGGGTTTATCAAGGGACAATAATTCTGGGTAAAGCAATTCTCGGTGACCGCCAATCTGCGTCTATTAAAAATTAAGTTCTTCCGAAATTGGAGATATATAAGCGGGAAATGGCCTGTTCTTTCTCTCCTGACGCCCAGGCCATTTACACCGCTCCGACCAGCACCCCATTGACCTGCCTAGTAGCCTTGGATTATTTAGTGCCTTGTTAACGATATGCAGTTGAATTGAAATCTCTTCGGTTTTATGCGGCTTATTTTTTGTGTTTCTGCTTGGAGGCTCAGCCTTATATATAGTTTTTTTCTTCGTCGGTTCATAGTTTTGTACCCAAACTTCCTAGGGTGATCTCACTTAGCTGTCCTTGTTTTCAGCTAATGCTTGTGTTAATGGTTACCCTACTAATATGGATTAACATAGGAAATTCTTATCCTACAAGTTCACCTACATTCCGGGCGGAAAAGAAAATAGACTTTAACCGTAAAGGCAGGAGCAATACTGTACATGGCTGAAAATAATGAATTGGAAAAAACTCTATGGGCGGCTGCGGATAAACTCCGTTCGAATATGGATGCCGCCGAGTACAAACATATTGTTCTGGGCCTGATTTTTTTGAAATATATCTCCGATGCCTTCAACGACCTGCATGAGAAGCTCAAAGCGGGTATAGGGGAGTTTGAAGGTGCTGATCCCGAAGATGCCGATGAGTACCTGGCAAATAATATTTTTTTTGTACCGGAAGAATCCCGTTGGCAGTATTTGCAGGACCGGGCCAAACAACCGGAGGTTGGCAAGTGGCTTGACGAGGCCATGGATGCCATAGAAAAAATCAACCCATCTCTCAAGGGAGTGTTGCCTAAGATCTATGCCGACCCGGAACTAAACAAACAACGCCTGGGCGAACTCATCGACCTGATCGGCACCATAGGTTTTAGCCAGGATGGGCACAAAGCAAAAGATCTCCTGGGCCGGGTGTATGAGTATTTTTTAGGCCAGTTTGCCGATGCTGAAGGGAAGAAGGGGGGCCAGTTTTATACCCCGGCAAGTATCGTTAAAGTGCTGGTCGCAATGCTTGAACCATACAATGGCCGGGTCTATGACGGCTGCTGCGGCAGCGGCGGCATGTTTGTGCAGAGCGAACGCTTTGTGGAGGAACATCAGGGCAACATCAAAGACCTGTCTATTTATGGACAGGAATCCAATCCTACAACCCTGCGGCTGGCCAAGATGAATTTGGCCATTCGGGGTATTGATGCCCGCATCGAGTTAGGAGATACCTTTCTTGGTGATAAACATCAGGACCTGAAAGCTGATTATATTCTTGCCAATCCACCTTTTAATGTTAGTGACTGGAGTGGTGAACACCTGCGCGATGATAACCGCTGGAAATATGGACCACCACCAACCGGTAATGCCAACTATGCCTGGCTGCAGCATTTTGCCCATAAACTCAGCCCCAACGGCACGGCGGGAATTGTGCTGGCCAACGGCAGTATGAATTCAAGCTCCAGCGGCGAGGGTGAGATCCGTAAAAATATGATCGAGGCGGGTTTGATTGACTGCATGGTGGCCCTGCCTCCCCAGCTTTTTTATAACACCATGATCCCCGCCTGCCTCTGGTTTCTGGCTCGGAATAAAACCAACGGCAAATTCCGTAACCGTTCAAACGAAATTCTCTTTATAGATGCCCGGAAAATCGGCACCATGATCAACCGTCGTAACAAGGAGTTTTCCGATATTGATGTCGCCAGGATCACCGACACCTACCATGCCTGGCGCAATATTGACGGACAATATGAGGATATACTTGGTTTTTGTAAAGCCGCTACCCTGGATGAGGTGCAAAAAAATAAACATGTGCTGATGCCGGGGCGTTATGTCGGCATTGAGCCTGAGAAGGATGACGGCATCCCCTTTGATGAGAAGATGAAAACCCTTACCAACAGACTGGGCGAGCAGTTTGCCAGGGGCAATGAATTGGAAAAGACCATCCGCGAGAACTTGAAGGGAATCGGCTATGAATTCTGATCCGGCCTTTTCCGGCTACCGGGACTGGCTTATCGGGCTAAAGGATAAGCTGCGCCGCGTCCAGATTAAGGCTGCCGTTGCAATTAATCAGGAAATGCTTTTATTCTATTGGGAATTGGGAGCCGATATTGTTGAAAAGCAGAAATCAACTTCCTGGGGTGATCGGTTTCTTCCTTTGCTGAGCCGGGATCTCTTTGAGGAATTCCCTGATATGAAGGGGTTCTCTGTCAGTAATTTAAAATATATGAGACAATGGTTCCTCTTTTATTCCGGTGGATCTTCAATTGGTCAACAGGCTGTTGGCCAAATTGCACAACCGCCGGTTTCTCTAATAACCAGTATTCCCTGGGGTCACAATCTGGCCATTATTGCCAAGTGCAAAAATCTTGATGAAGCGCTTTTTTATGTACAGAATACCATGGCCCACGGCTGGAGTCGCAGTGTGTTGACACACCAGATAGAGAGCGGATTGTGGCAGCGCGACGGCAAGGCAATTACCAATTTTACCCAAACCCTTCCGGCAAGCCAGTCAGATCTGGCCGGACAAACGTTTAAAGACCCCTATATCCTGGATTTTATAATGCTTGCCAGGGAGCACAGCGAGCGTGATTTGGAACAGGGGCTGATCCAGCATATCACCCAGTTTTTGCTGGAGCTTGGGGCTGGCTTTGCCTATATTGGACGACAGGTCCCCCTGCAGGTTGGTGAACGGGACTTTTTCATTGATCTGCTCTTTTATCACACCCGTTTACACTGCTATGTGGTGGTGGAACTCAAGGCTGTGGATTTTGAACCCGAGCATGCCGGGAAACTTAACTTCTACATCAAGGCCGTTGACGAACAGCTCCGCAGCAAAGAGGATCAGCCCACCATTGGCCTGCTGTTGTGCAAGAATAAAGACAAATTGGTGGCCGAGTATGCATAGATCGGAAGAGCACACGTCTGAACTCCAGTCACTCCGGAGAATCTC
>CAXHYW010000655.1:0-3055 GCA_964021475.1 uncultured Desulfobacteraceae bacterium
GGCATACGAGCTTCTCCGGATTGACTGGAGTTCAGACGTGTGCTCTTCCGATCTGATGACCAGGCCTATTATTTAAAAAAATATGGCCCCCCGAAAACCATTGGAGAACCTGAAAAGGAAAAAGAGCCCCCCCCCATCCCAAAAGAAGAGTGTTCCGATGAACACCCCATCCGTGTAAAGAATATCAGCATAAGCGGGATGCAGTTTGAAACGGGTTTTTTCTTTCCAATTAATAATTTTGTCAGCCTGAAAATAATTATCAAATCCATCAATTTAAGTGTGATTTCCAGGGTGGTGCTGATTAAGCACAAGCCGGTTGGCACAGGCTATATAATGGGGGTTGAATTTGTAGACATAAAATTGGTTGAGCGGAAACGTCTTTTAACCTATATTCATTCATTAACCCCCGTGGAAAAACAAACATTGATTCGTTTTTATTGAACCATGACGGATTAACATCGAGTAGGGTGAAGCCGGGCAATTAATCCGGTTTTTACTTTGCTTATATCAAACAAGACCTGATTTCCTTGAGCAGATCATTCATTATCAACGGCTTTTCGAAATAAGAGGAAATTCCAATGGAAAGCGCTTTTTCTTTGTTAATGCTCTCACTGTACCCCGTACAGAGAAAAATCTGCTGCTCTGGCCTTTTCTCAAGCACTTTAAGTGCAAGGGTCCAGCCTGTCATCAGCGGCATTGTCATATCCGTAATAATAAGATCGAATAAATCCGGAGCTCTCTCAAATGCCTCAAATGCCTCTAATCCATTTTTAAAAATATCGACGTTATACCCATAATCTTTTAAAAGAGCTTGAATGGAAAAAAGGATATCTTCATCATCATCAACAACCATTATCCTTTCAGTCCCGCCCTTTATAACTTCTTTTTTTCCCGGCTCCTTGGCTTCAAGGCTTTTTTCCACTACGGGTAAATACACATAAAAGGAAGACCCCTGCCCCGGCTCACTGGAAACCTTGATATATCCATTATGCTCTTCAACGATCCCCGATACCAGTGCCAGCCCAAATCCAGACCCTTTTTGGCTCCCTTCCTTGATCCCTTTTGTGGTAAAATAGGGATCAAAAATTTTTTGCCGGGTCTCGAAATCCATGCCATGACCGGTATCACTGACTTCCAATTCCAAATAATTTCCAGGTGGAAGATCAGGTTCAACACTCCTTGCCTGATCGCATATTTCAATTTCCTTTAACCGAACGGAAAGAATGCCGCCGGTTTCAAACATGGCATGGTAGGCATTGGTACAAAGATTCATGGCAACCTGATGAATCTTTGCCGGGTCAGCCAGCACAAATTTATCTATAAACAGATCTTCTTTGATCTCAATTGTTGAAGGCATGGATACACGCAGCAGCTTGAGTGCCTCTTTAACCACAAGGGATATTTTTACGGGGTGTTTTTCATTTTTAGAATGTCTGCTTACAGTCAGTATTTGCTGCACCATTTCAGCCGCTTTTTTCCCTGCCTTCATCACCATATCTATGTGTCTGCTAGCCTTTTCCGGGTTGTCCAAGTTATTTTTTGCCAATTGGGAATAACCAAAGATCCCGCTAAGGATGTTGTTAAAATCATGGGCAATACCGCCGGCCAAATTACCGATGGCTTCCATTTTCTGAGCCTGTCTTAGCTGGGCTTCTATTTTCTTCTGCTCGGTCATGTCCTTGAAATAATTTAAGGTTGCTGGCTTGTCCTCCCAGAGGATAAAACCCCTATTCAGCTGCCCCCAGAGAACATCCCCTTTTTTGGTAACAATTTTTAGTAACTCGCTTCCCCCGGGCTTATCTGGGCCCGTTCCGGGTCCATGTTTTTCCAATAGTGTGTCTCTGTAATCAAGATGAATCAGCCCATGGAAGGATTTTCCCAAAAGAGCCTCCTTTGAATATCCTAACATGTCAACGGTTCTTTGATTCAAAAATTTAAATATTCCGTCCTGGGTGATAAAGATGGCATCGGCTGCCGTTTCAACAAGGACACGGTATTTTTTATATGTTTTACGGGTTTCATGGTAAGAGGCAAGCAATTTTTTGTTGGTAGACTCCAGTTGGCGAGTTTTTTCAAAATTTTCCTTTGACTCTTTTTCAGCCTTTTCAATTACCCAAGACCGATAGGCCATGATTTTTTTGGTCACCATAAATGATATTAGGATCAGGCCGAGACAGACCGTATAAGCCTCAAGAGCCCGGGGAGAAATTTCATATTTCCCGGGAATGGCAAAGATGAAATAGTGCAGAACAATGGATAGGGTTGCAAAGCCCGTTGAGATATAAGCATAGAGGATATTGTTGGTAATCTGTGAGGAAATAAATAGTAAAAACAGATGAAACATGGCTATGCCATAGACGTTATACGGATCACCACCAGGCCACCCGTTGAAAACCATTATAAAAACCATCAGATTGCCGGATATGATTGCTATCAATTTTGACAATTCATAATGCCCCAATCGAAGCAAAACCCATACAACCCCATCTAATATAATCATCGCCTTTATTGCATTGGCAGCAAAGGGAGTGTTATTCCTAATTAATAAAAGAGAAACAAGCATCAGGAAGAGAAAAACATATGTACTGGACATTATTCTCTTAATCTGAAGCTCCATTTCAGTGACAGCCGTAGAGACCACAGGATTCTGCTCCATAATTTAAACCTTAAACCGGCTCACCATCTGATCAAGCTGGGCTGACAGCCTTGAAAGATCTTCCGCGCTCAGGCTGACCCGGTCACTTCTGTCAGCCATTTGTCTTGATGATTGATTGACCGTATTAATATCTTTTGTGATTTCCTGGGCCACCATGGAACTCTGGCTCACACTCAGGTTCACCTCTTCAATGCCAGCGGATGCCTGGGAAATATTCTCGGCAATCTCCATTGTGGCTGAGGACTGCTCCTCCACCGCCGCGGCAATGGTGGATACAATATCACTGACTTCGGTGATGACCATGGAAATTTCATCCATTCCGGTCAAGGCACTGCGGGAACTATCCTGGGTTACCATTCCGCCACCGGATTCAATCAGGGCCTTTGATGCTGTGTTTAC
>CAXHYW010000656.1:0-3049 GCA_964021475.1 uncultured Desulfobacteraceae bacterium
TTCATCACAGACACCCGCACAAAAAAGTCTTAGGTATGATCCGTGCATTTTTTATTGCCGGTTGATGCTCTTTTTTAAGACTGGGGGTTTTAAAAATCATTCCTTGACATCAAGACCTTAATTACCTAATGAAAAGTTAATAAATTATCAAAAGCCTTTTTCATTATGTTCAAGTGATCAGGATCATCCGGTTTTATGATTGGTTACACGGTTGATAACACCAGCATTAATATGATTTTACAACAGAGCTTATTTATATGAATTCTATACAGATTTCCCTGGTTTTTATTTCCGGCTGCAGTTTTTTAAGCGGTGTTCTTTTCTTTTTTGTATATAGCAAAACCGTTGACAGCGGGAGAACCTATCTTTATTTTTCCCTGGCAAGCTTTTCCCTGGCAATTACTTCGGGTGCCGACTCAATGGCCTACCTAAGTTCAAGCGTCGATGAATATCTATTCTATTTCAAAATAGCATTATTTTTCATCTATTTATTCGCACTGATCCTGGCTTTTTTTGTGGCCAGTTACACAAATGTTAAATCCAAGATTTTTTTGATGATCAGTTCCGTTTTAATCAGCCTCATTATTCTGGGCCATACCTTTTCTAAATATACCCTTTACTTTACCAGAATATCTGAAATGAAAGCCCTTGAACTGGCCTGGGGAGATATCATTTATTTTCCCGTCGCAGATAATTCAATCTGGTTTCCCTTTATTGCCGCCGTGATTTTTTCCCTATTCGGGTATTATGTGATTTCCGTCTATTTGCAGTTTAAACAAGGGGGGAAACGGGATGCATTCTTTCTTGCTTTTCCTGTTGCAATCTTGATTCTGGCCGCATTAAGGGATTTCTACGTCGATTATTCAGGGAAGCCCAGTTTCTATATTTTGGAATATGCTTATTTTTTCCTGATTCTGCTCATGAGCTTAAAGCTTGCCAACCGAGTGGTCGAAGGGGCCAGGATCAAAAAAGAACTTGCAGAGAATGAAAGACGATGGCGGGGGGTATTGGAAAGTGTTGATCTGGTGGTTATCGGACTGAGTAATAAGGGTGAGGTGAATTATGCCAATCCTTTTTATCTTAAGTTAACCGGATTTGAAAGAGACAGGGTGATTGGTCTCAACTGGTTTGAAAATTTTCTTCCCAAGGTTGCCCAGGAAAAAGTTGAAAATGCCTTCCACCATATTGACCTGCATGGGCATTTTCAAAACTCCATCCTGACAAGAACAGGTGAACAAAGAATCATAGCCTGGTCCAATGTTAAATTTAATGATGAAGCCGACATGTTTTCAGGAACTTTGAGTATTGGGGTGGATATTACAGATAAAATCAATGCTGAAAATGAATTAAAGGAAGCCTATGAACAGGTTCAAATTTTCAAAAACCGTTTAGAGGATGAAAATATCTATCTGAAGGAAGAAATTAAAACCGAACATAATTTAGGCAATATTCTGGGTAAGAGCACAGCCCTGAGTTATGTACTTAACCGTGTAAAAGATGTTGCGGATAAGGATATGGATATTCTGATAGAAGGGGAAACCGGTGTGGGCAAGGAACTTTTCGCCAGGGCAATTCATGACGGAAGCATCCACCATGACAGACCATTGATAAAAGTCAATTGTGCGGCAATCTCTTCAAGCCTGATCGAAAGTGAATTGTTCGGCCATGAAAAAGGGGCCTTTACCAATGCCCATAAGATGCGGAAAGGCCGTTTTGAGCTGGCAGACGGGGGCACTCTGTTTCTGGATGAAATAGGCGAGCTTCCCAGGGAAACCCAATCCAAATTATTGCGTGTGGTTCAGGATGGAGAATTTGAACGGGTTGGCAGCAGCAATACCATCAAAGTTAATGTGAAAATCATCTCAGCCACCAATCGTGTATTGAGTCAAGAGGTTGAAGCTGGTCGTTTCAGGGCAGATCTTTATTATCGACTCAGTGTTTTTACAATATCAATCCCCCCATTACGAAAACGGCATGGGGATGTACCCATACTGGTAAATGCCTTTGCAAAGAAATATGCTGACAAACACAATAAAATGATTGACCAGATTGCTCCCCACACCATGCAAATATTGGAAGATTATCATTGGCCCGGAAATGTAAGGGAACTTCAGAATGTCATTGAAAGGGCTGTTATCCTTTCTAAAGGAAGAGCTTTGCAGGTTCGGGAAAACCTGATAAATTCCAATAATTCAACCCAGGTTAGTTCCCATAACAACCTTGAAATCACCAATCTGGATGAAGTTAATTTCCGGCATATTTCCCAGGTTTTAAATGATACAAACTGGAAGATAGAAGGGGACAATGGGGCTGCAATACTCCTTGGGCTCAAACCCAGCACCCTGCGCAGCCGGCTGAAAAAATTAAACATAAAACGGCTTGTTTAAAAAACAATTCCCATAAAATTCACACAAATTTCCCTGTGATATTTCGTGGCTCCACGGAATATCACAGGAGAAAAGAAAAAAAACAAATCCTTCCGTTTTCAAAGAACATTCAAATTAAACCGTATTTTAAAGTGTTTACATGGAAATTCGTGACTTGAAGTTGTCGAGGCACGGAAATTGAAAAGTATTGGAAGTATATTGATTCAATACTGATACTAATTGGCTTTGGACTATTTTATCTGGTTCTTAAGGATAAATTTATATCACTATAACAACTTTTAATTGAAGATTATCCATGATCACACTTAAAATTTGCGCAACGATCCATAAACACAAACTCAATGAATTTCACCAGGCCATGGAATCCATCACAATTCAGATGTCTGACAGGGGAGGGAATGCCATTTACAGGCTTTTAAATAATGAAAGATCCATATGTATCATTGAGGACTGGGATTCTATAAGCCTGGTCGATTCGTATCTAAAAAGCGATGTCTTTAAATATATTTTAGGTGCGCTAACGGTTTTGGGAGATATTACTGAAGCCAAAATTATAACAACCAGCAATGTGGATAACATAGAAGAACGGCTATTAGATAGCTGATATGATAGCAATATGTTCACCCGCATCTACTAAATTGTCTACAATAAGCAAGTTCTTA
>CAXHYW010000657.1:0-3044 GCA_964021475.1 uncultured Desulfobacteraceae bacterium
CTTAAGCGGTGAATCTTTGTTTTAACTTTCCACACAAGACCCAAAAGCAGGGTGCGCTCAATCCGCACAAAGGGCGGAAGGATGCCGTTTTCCAACACCTCCTGCTGTTTGTTATCCCTGACAATCCGTTTAAACTGCAATTGGTCATCCACCTTGCCATCGGGATGCAATCCTTCCACGGACCAACCCTCGGCCTGAATACTCACCCTGTGGGGCTTTAACGGAAAGGGCAACTGTAGTAAATTTTGTTTTCGGATGGGACCTTTCAGAGTCAAAAGATGCTTGCCTTTCGTCACCTTCACCCACAAATTGTCCCCTTCCCGCAAAAGACCTTTGGCAGGAATGCCATCGATGGATACCTCATTGGGTAGCCAGTAGTCGGCATGGCTTGGCAGGGGAATGGCGGAAGAAACAGCTGCATCTATCTGGATATCCAAGGAAAGCCACTCCTGGTCAATGCCAATATGAATATCTGAGATATCCGCACAATTGGGAAAGCAATCCGCTGGTGCAAGCAAACGCTGTGTTAACTCATCCAGCAACTGCTGGGAGGGGATTTCAGTGGTTTGTCCAAGTCCGGGACTCAACAAGAAAAGCGCCAGGAATGAAAAAATTTTCAATGATTTCATGAAAGATCCCCCCATCCCTCCCTTTGATTTGTAAAAAAAAGACAACATGCCCAGGGCCAGCAATAAAATAAGCGCTACCCGCACAAAAGACAAACCTAAATTAATTTTCGGGCCAATCAGGGTAAATGATACGCTCTGATCTCTGGTGACCGGTCCTGACCAACTAAAAGCGATCGTTTCAAAGGCTTGCCAGCGTGGCATGCCGGGTCCTGTTTGGGTGAGTGCCTTGGGGTCATACTGCATGACGGAGGAATCATAATAGGAAGATCTTTTATCAGACAATTGCCCGGTTAAAACACTCTGTGTTTTATTCCTGGCCTTAACAAGCCTTGCCACAGACTTGGTTTTCATGGGTTGAGCAGCCATTTCCAGGACCCCATCCATTTGCCGGGGCGGTGCTGAGGATCGCTGTTTTGCATTGCCCATGGAGGTCCAGGGTCTTTCCAACTGGGGATACATACCGATCCGGAGAGCATTAACAGTGTAGGGGACCACAATTGCAACCAGGCAGATCACCACCACAGCCTGATAAAATTTAACTGCCTTTTTAAATCTTCCATCGGGCAGATATTTGAGCAGGGCAAAGCCGATCAATAACGCCAACCAGATATACAACGGTGCCCCTGGTTCATGATAGGTCAACACCAGGGTAACAAATGCAACCCCGGCCAAAGGGGTTGAATAAAGTTTGGCCATGGCAATGGTAAAAATAAGCACAATGAAAAAATCCAGCAGGGTCCATTGTTTGATCCAGGTATGGGGAATGTTATCGATACCAGTGGCATTTAATAATTTCCAACCCGGCGGCAAAAATAAGCGCCCCCGGACCTGCCCAAAATCATGGTCCCATCCCGTTGCGGGAAGAGAAGAAATATTTCCCTGGAAAAGAGAGTCCGCCACAAGGTTAACCAACCCATTTCGCAGTTCTACCCCTGCTCTGTCTGACCCCTTGCTCTGGGTAATCAATTGTTCTTTCCCCTCCACCCCCACCCTGCCAAGGGTGATGGAAGGATCCATTTCCAATCGCCAATTGGTATTTTTCTGGCCTTTAATGGTGTCCTGAATCGTGTAGCCGGACCCATCAAACCGAAGCCAGAGACTTCGTTCCAGGGTTAGTTGATCCGGTGCCGGAATAGGATCTCCCCGCTTAATTTGCTTAAACCCCAAAGACTGCCCCGCAGCCAGTCTGTAGGCAGGATATTTATGCCATTTTCTGGGCATTGATGTCTGGAGCGGATCAATGGGGGACACCCCATCAATCTCAACCAACCGTAAATCCGGCTGGGCCACAAAAGACCATATTTCCTGACCGGGCCAATTGTCATTTTCAACGGAGTGAAAGGAAAGGGTGTTTAACTCTCCTATATGGCGCAAACCCAGGGCTATCTGAAATTTGCCTGGCCGCACCTGGATGCGCAGCCTGCCATCGGCTTCAAGCCTGGCAGGCAAAGGACTTTTTAATGAAAGAGGGGTAAAGTTTTCCTGTGCATATAGAGGCCCCAGGGTAATTTCCCGAGCAACACCTGCCACATCAAGGGTGAAATAGAGCAAAACTTCACTGGGGATGGTATCATTTATCAGCCTGAAAGGTTGAATTTTCAGCCGGTTTTCAATCTTTTCTTCTGCCTGAACCCGTTTGAGCCATAGTCGGCCGGAGGAATCAAGATTGGGAAATTGGATTTTCCCATCATTGACAGTCAATGACACAAGACCTGATTCCAAAGGAATATGAAGATTTTCGGGCAGTCTGGACCAGGTAAAACTCCCGGTTACCCGATGGGTTCCTGGAGCAAGCTCAATTCCCGGCTGCTGATTCTTTGAAACAATAACCCACGCCTTTCCGTCAACTTGAACCTTGCTCGGCCACTGGCGTCCATTACCCGGCAGAGCCACCCAGCTTTTGCCATGCACAAGAACGGACTGGGAGAATTGACCCCCCTGGTCATTTAAAGCCAGGGTCAACTCCGAGGGCCAGACACATAGAACCCTATCACTATTGTTATACTGGGGAACACATTCCACTTGTTCTTTGTTTTCATGAAGTACCCAGTCAACCCAGGGAGCCAGCAGTTCCGGGATATAAACCCCCTCTTTTGCGTGACAGGGGGGCATAAGGACAAGGATAAAAATAAGAATTAACACCCATTGATATACTGCGTGAAAAAAACAATTGATTGCTCTCAACTTTACTCTCCCCAAAAATAGTGTTCGGCCGATATGAAACATAAGAATTAAATCATAGTCAAATTAACTGAAATTAGGTTCTAATGCAACTAAGCAATCTTAAAAAACAAATACCAGATATGGGGATCCTATTAATTTATCTCGACCAAGTCCTGGGAATACCAGTAAACGTAACTACTTTTAAGGGCCGCTGAAATAAGTTGAGCAGAAATAGTGCAGAATTTTGGTTCA
>CAXHYW010000658.1:0-3042 GCA_964021475.1 uncultured Desulfobacteraceae bacterium
AAAAATGGAAAAGGATATCACCGAAGCATACCAGGAAAGAACAGAAAGAAAATTTGTTGCAGAAGGGGAAATGAAGGCCGTCTTTTCACGGCTGGGCGATCAGATCGCCACAGACCAGGGGTATGAAGACCTGTGTGGGATGGATGCGGTTCATCGGTATTTGATAGATAAATATAGATGGCTTCCCCATCAGGTGAGAAGTCTTTCCATCGAAGATTTGTCTCTGCTTTTTGATGATTATGATGCAAATAAAAAAATAAATCTCTGATATTTTTGCCTCACCTTGGATTTTTAACCCCTGAAAAGAGACGTTGCCATGGAAATACCACAGATCATAAGCCCGGATGGCCATATTAATGAGATTCACCCCAGAGACAATGGGGAGAAAATCCTGAGGGCACAATTTTTATTTCCCTTTGTTTCCGATTATATCTGCGGTGCCATCAAGGAAGGCAAGCCCTATATTTTTTCGGGAAGAAGCGGGAATGCCCAGATCGGTATCAAGACGGATCAATTGGCGCAGGACACGTTGCCCCGGATGGAGGGATCTGATATTTTTCTGGAAGGGCAGATCCAGAATTTGAATCCCCTGGTGAAAAATACCCTGGAACTTTTTAAAAATGGGGATGAAATTGGCCGGTTGGCCGTGATGGATCCAGAGCTGAGAATCCAGGATGTCCGCCACTATCTTCACAAACGGCTTTTTGTGGGGAGAAGGGTTGGGAAAGGATATTATGAGGGGTTTGAAATCTGCCAGGAAAAGGATCCGTTAACTGGTAAACTTTGTGACTATATCAGCATGGAATTGGAACCCTATCAATATTGCTTTGAACCCGCTGCCATGAATTTAGCCTCCATGAATGCCGTGATAAAGAAGGGCAGAAGCGCACTGAGCCGTATCCGTTCAAGAATGCCTCTGGACCTTGGTACCATCCGCTTAAACCCCGGGGAGCTATTTGTGGGGGCCATTAAAATTTCCCTGGGGGATATTTACGGGATCATTGATGCAGTGACAGAACCTGAAAAGGGGAAAATTCAACATCTGCCTGCCCGGGTGCTGGATCCCTTTCGGACATTCCGGGATCGCCAGGTGGAACTTTATCATTTTGGCACCCAGCCCATCCTTTTAAATCAAATCCGGATTCGGATCCGGTTTTTCAGAACACGGAATCCCTTGACAGTTCCCCTGGAGAAAAATAAGGTCAAGGAGGGTTATCGGCTTTGTGATCTTTTAACCAATGCGGAAGTTTCCACTTTATTTAATGCCATTGAAGACAAGTCTCTGGGGTTAATTTTGAACCGGGGCAATTTTGTCCAGATCCCCCAGGCCTTAAATCCCCAGGGGGAAGCCCAGCTTGAAATCATCAAAAATGCCTTGCTCAAAAGTACCTATCGGAAAACCCGGCCACAGCCCCTGGCAGGTGAGGATGGCAGGTTCCAGGAGACCCTGGAAAAGCTGTCGGTTCTAGGAGGGGTGAATTCCCGGGTCTTTATCGGAAGATCATTCCCGTCCCTTGAGGTTATTGATGCCTTGAAACGCAGTGGTTTGAAAACTTTTTTAATTGATATGAACAATCCCTCCTTTGAGGATGACTATATTAAAAGAATGATCAAACTCACCCATGCCGGTCATTCCGGGTGTGAATTTTTACGCTATGATTTTGACACTGACAAATTGTACAGTTTTTACCATGGGTGCTTCATGGAACCCGATGACAGGGAGCGGTTTGACCGGGTCAGATATTGGCTGGCCTTTTATGGGTCCCATACAAAGGAAGCAGACAATAAATTGACCATCGATTTGATCAACCGCCTGGCTGTCCGGTTGGGGTATGAAATGGGGATTGTCCACGGCGGCGGCCCGGGGCTGATGAAAGAGGCCAATGATCTTGCCCGTCAGCACAATATCATGAGTGTGGGGATTGCCATTGACCTTGAAGGCGAACACCAGGCATCCCTGACTACCTGTGACGGACTGATCAAATACAATGAAGGGTTACGCCTGGCGCGCCAGGATCATCTCCAGAAACTGAGTAATCTGCCTATCATTAATACCGGGGGATATGGAAGTGCAGAAGAACTGGCCATTACCATCACTTCCATGAAAATTCATGAAAATCCCTTGGCACCTATTATTCTGCTGGACCCGGATAATCTTTGGAAGCATGCCCAGAAACAGACAGATGAGATTGCCCGACGCAAATATGGCCCCGCATTTGCCCCCTGCTTAATTAAATCATGTGCCAATGCAAGGCAAGCAGAATTGGAATTGGTTGAGTTTTTAGGAAATCCCGATGACTGGTATCTGAAAAATAAAATTCCCGGGGAAAATGTGGAAAAAGCCAGAACAAAATCTGCCCGCATCCGCAAACAAACCCTTTGTCAGGAAGCGGTGGAGGTGTTTGAAAAACCCAATTACAGGCTTAAAAAATAAAATTGCCGATACCGTTAAGGGATGGGATGGGACGGGAGGGGAGCTTCTGGTGGCCTTATCCTTTTTTTTCATCTTGCCTGGAATGGGCGTTAAAAAAAAGATAATAGATTTAGTCCTTGACTTTTTGCGATATTTCTATATTGTAAGCCAGATTGCGCTGTTTTATGTGAAGCGCTTATGTTTCATCTCAAGGTGTATATCCCAAAAAAAATGGCATTGCACCCCAATTTGAAACGTGTATTTTTTTATTACAATAGGAGATTGCCAATATGGCTAATGGTACTGTGAAATGGTTTAACGACTCTAAGGGTTTTGGTTTTATTGAACAAGAAGACGGCGGAAAAGATGTATTCGTACATCATTCCGGCATTAATACAACAGGTTTCAAATCCCTGAACGAAGGGGACCGCGTTTCATTTGATATTGAAGAAGGACAGAAAGGTCCTGCTGCAACAAATGTAACTGTGATCTAGTTAGCCGTTTTACTTAGCTGAAGAGTCATCTTGGTGACTTGAAAAAATAGGAGCTCCTGAACAATAATTTGTTCAGGAGCTCTTTTTGTTTTCCCTCTCTCAAATATCAAATCAAATATCAAATCAAATATCAAA
>CAXHYW010000659.1:0-3034 GCA_964021475.1 uncultured Desulfobacteraceae bacterium
GATGGCGGTTCTGATATCATAGGTAAACCCCTGGATACCGGTTCGGATGGGATCCCCCCCCGATATCCCGGCTGCCGCAAAGGCAGCCAGCCCCACAGGCGGTGTATCATCCGCCAGAATACCAAAATAGAACACAAAAAGATGGACGGCAATCAAAGGTACAATAAGCCCGTTCTGGGCGCCCAGCTCAACGATAACCGGTGCCATCAATGTGGATACAACAATATAATTGGCGGTTGTGGGAAGTCCCATGCCCAGGATCAGACTTATTACGGCAGTAAAAAACAGTATTAGCATCAGGTTCCCGCCCGAGATAAACTCCACAAACTCCGTCATGACAAGGCCGATACCTGTGAGAGTCACGGTTCCCACAATAATACCGGCAGCAGCAGTTGCCACACCGATCCCGATCATATTTCTGGCACCTGAAACAAGACCGGTTACAAACTCGTCCCAGCCTTTTTTAAATGAAAAATCGTCTCCCGTGGCTTTTCTCATAAAACCTTTTAAGGGGCGCTGGGTTAACACGATGAACATGAGCAGCATTGTGGCCCAATAGGCAGATAAGGCCGGTGAAAGTCTTTCAACCGTCAGGCACCACATCAGAACAACCACGGGGAGCAAAAAATAATACCCTGCCTGGGCGGTTTCGCCAAGATCAGGCAATTCGTCGATATCATGGGAGGTATCAAGCTCCGGAACCCTGCAGGCAAACCATATCAATCCCAAATATGCCACTGCAAGCAGGAGGGCTACCACATAAATGGTGGCGTCTCCGGCCACATCCTTTATCCAGCCAAGACCGTAGTAGGTTACACCACCGATAATAATGACAAATAAAATGGTCATGACATAGGAGAGAATTTTCTGGACAAGGGTTTTTGTAACTTTACGTTCCATGCCCTCAAGCCCCATTTTACAGGCCTCAAGATGGACAATATAAACCAAGGCAATATAAGAAATGATAGCTGGCAGGAAGGCATGCTTAATGACCTCCACATAGGAGATACCGACATATTCCACCATTAAAAATGCTGCAGCACCCATAACCGGCGGCGTGAGCTGGCCGTTTGTGGAAGCTGCAACTTCAACGGCTCCCGCTTTTTCTGCTGAAAATCCCACTTTTTTCATCAAGGGGATGGTAAATGTTCCCGTGGTGACCACATTGGCAATGGAAGATCCCGATACAAGACCTGTCATGCCGGAGGAGACAACGGCAGCCTTGGCAGGCCCCCCTTTCATGTGACCAAGTCCTGCAAACGCCGTTCTGATAAAATAATTACCCGCACCGGCAGATTCCAGCAAGGACCCAAAGAGCACAAACATAAAGACCATGCCTGTTGAAACCCCTATGGCTACCCCAAAGACCCCTTCTGTGGTCAGCCAGTAATGGGTCATACCCTTCACAAGACTAGCACCTTTATGTGCAATGACATCGGGCATGTATTGTCCTGCAAACGTGTAGGTTATAAAGACCAGTGCAACCACCATCAAGGGAGGGCCTAGAGCTCTTCGTGTTGCTTCCAACAACAGAATCAATCCCACCACTGCAACCACAAGGTCAAGGACTATGGGATCTCCGGGGCGCTCCGACAATGCGGCATAAAAAATGAATATATAAGATGCACAAAAAGCTGCCAGCAATCCTAAAAACCAATCCTGGGCAGGAATATAATCCCTGGGTGACAATTTAAAGGTAGGATAGGCTGTATAGGCTAAAAACATTGCAAAGGCCAGATGGATGGCACGGGCTTCCGTGGAATTAAATACCAGAATATTGAAGATAAATGGCAGGGGAGACGCATACCATAATTGAAATAATGTCCAGGCCAGGGGGACAAAAAATAAAACTTTTTTAGGAAATGCGCCGACGGGATTCCGTGCTCCGGTATCCGCTTCGGCAATCATCTCCTGCAGTGCATCCTGATCGGCTGCAGCACTATTTGCTTCAATCATTATGGTAATTCCTCCAGGAAAAAAATGTATGCAAAAACAATTAAAGTGTGCGGTCTAAGAAGACCACACACTTTAATCCTAACTTACACAGGATTTACATCAAGCCTGCTTCTTTATAGTATTTTACTGCACCGTCATGGAGGGGTGCGGAAAGACCGTCTTTGATCATCTCTTCTTTCTTCAGGTTTGCAAAGGCAGGATGCAGTTTTTTAAACTGGTCAAAATTTTCAAATACCGCTTTAACCACCTGGTAGATGATATCATCTGAAACCTTGGCAGAGGAAACAAAGGTAGCGCCCACACCAAAGGTAGTGGTATCGCCATCTGTTCCGCGATACATGCCGCCGGGAATGGTTGCCATTCTGTAATAATCAGCATCATTAACCAGTTTTTCAATCACAGGGCCGTCCACGGTCACCATGACAGAGTCACAGGAAGTGGTGGCTTCTTTGATGGATCCTGAAGGATGGCCGACCGTAAATACAATGGCGTCAATTTTATTGTCGCACAAGGCACTTGACTGCTCGGCAGACTTCAGCTCGGAAGCCAGTTTAAAATCATCTTTTGTCCAACCCATGGCTTTCATGACAACTTCCATGGTACCGCGCTGTCCGGAACCGGGGTTACCGATATTAACCCGTTTTCCCTTAAGGTCCATGAAATTTTTAATGCCGGAATCGGCTCTTGCCACAACAGTGAAAGGCTCAGGATGAACTGAGAATACAGCTCTCAAGTCTTTGTTGGGGCCTTTTTCTGCAAACTTACTGGTACCGTTATAAGCATGGTACTGCCAGTCTGACTGGGCAACCCCCATGTCAAGTTCGCCAGCTGCAATGGCATTCAGGTTATAAACAGATCCACCCGTACTTTCTACGGAACAGCGAATTCCATGTTCTTTTCTGCCTTTGTTCACAAGTCGTGCAATGGCACCGCCGGTTGGGTAATAGACACCGGTTACGCCTCCTGTACCGATGGTGGCAAATATCTGACCACTTGCCTTTTCAGGGGTTTTTTCTTCAATAGCAGCCGCCTTTTTTGTTTCTTCCTCTTCTTTTTTTCCACATCCTGTAATAAAACA
>CAXHYW010000660.1:0-3026 GCA_964021475.1 uncultured Desulfobacteraceae bacterium
GAGCTTCTCCGGAGTGACTGGAGTTCAGACGTGTGCTCTTCCGATCTATGATCGGACTCATCTGTATTTTTGTCGGATTTATTTTAGGTGCCGGCTTTACGTCATTTAAACTTACAAATTCCAACAGTTCTGAAACAAATAATCATGGGGTTGTCGATTATGAAAAAAAAGAGAAGGAATTAAGGGTCATCTTGGCTAAAAACCCCGGCAATATTTCTGCTTGGACTCAATTGGGACATGTTTATTTTGATACAGATCAATTTTCAAAAGCCATAGAAGCTTATAAAAAATCCCTATCCCTTGAGTCTAAAAATCCTGATATCTTGACAGATTTAGGTATTATGTATCGAAGAAATAAACAACCTGAAAAAGCGATTGCTTCCTTTGACAGAGCCATTTTAATTAATCCGAGACACGAATCTTCCAGGTTCAATAAAGGAATTGTTTTGATGAACGACTTGAACAAGCAAAACAAGGCGTTAGATGTCTGGGAAAAGCTTTTAGAGATTAATCCCATTGCAATGGCCTCAGAGGATCAAAGCCTGGACCAATTAATTAAACATTATAAAGAACATTGATATTACAAATATTTCTATGTCCTTCCAGTGGGATATGGGAACAATAGCCGTATGGCATCAATCAATTAAAAAAGTTATTGACTTGGGAATCTAAAAAAGGATATACAGACCCGACATATGAATAAGTGTTCATGTGTAACATTGTTGAAAGGATATTTATGGCAGATGAACGTTGTTGCGGTCTGGATAAGCATGAAGGCTTGGATGACATCAAAAAAGAGATGCCGGATGATGACACGCTTTTTTACCTGGCGGATTTTTTTAAAGTGTTTGGAGACAGCACGCGGATAAAAATTGTTTGCGCCCTGTTCAATGGGGAGATGTGCGTTGGGAGTATCGCAGAGCTGCTTAACCTGACACAATCATCCATTTCACATCAGTTGAGGGTTTTGAAAGCAAACAGACTGGTTAAGGCTCGAAAAGAAGGGAAATATGCATTTTATTCTCTGGATGATATTCATGTGATGGAGATATATAAAATGGGTTTGGAACACCTTAAAGAAAAGTGATAAAATATATGTTTGACAAAAATTTGGAAAAATTAATATCAAAGGAATGTGGATGTCATGGCTGCCAGGATACTGTGACCATTGATATCTTTAAACCGGTTCACGAACGTTCAGGTGCCAACGGCGGTCTGGCAGCTTTGGACGGTATTGGTTGCAACTGTGGAGGTTCAGCTTGCACCGCCCCGGAAACGGATACGACGGACTTTGAAAATTCAAGGCGAAGTGGAATCGAAAAGTGTATCCATTATGGTAAAGAGAACTGGCAATTAGGATTATCCTTTATTGTCTTTTTCTATGGGTTGATCTCGGGCCTTGAAAATCAGCCGAGGTTTTTTGTGTTTGCCTTTGCCTATATTCTGATTGCAAGGAGCGTTCTGGCGGATGCAGTGAAAGGTGTGTTTAAAGGCAGAATGCTGGATGAAAATTTCCTGATGGGAATTGCATCAATCGTTGCCTTTGCCATTGGTGAATATGCCGAAGCTGTTGCCGTGATGCTATTTTACCAGGTGGGGCAGATGGCTGAGCATTATGCACTGAACAGATCCAAAAAATCGATCTCTGCACTTCTGGACATAAAACCTGTATTTGCAAATATAAAGACACCCTTTGGTGTAAAAAAAGTAAATCCGGAGGATGTCAGCATCAATGACATTATCGTTGTAAAAGCAGGTGAAAAAATACCTCTGGATGGAACCGTGATATCGGGAATCAGCAGCCTGGATACATCAGCGATTACCGGTGAGTCCATGCCTGCAGCAGTTGAGATGGATTCTGTCGTATACAGTGGTTCCATCAACCTTTCGGCCGTAATCGAAATCAGGGTGGAAAAAGATTATGAAAACTCCACGGTATCAAAAATTCTTGAGCTGATGGAAAAAACGAATCAGAACAAAGCAAAAACTGAAAAATTCATCACCAAGTTTGCAAAGGTGTACACACCCATTGTGGTCGTAGCAGCCGTGCTGATAGCAGTGTTTCCCCCGCTTCTAATGGCCGAACCCCTTTCCAAATGGATCTATCGTGCAGCGATTTTTCTGGTGGTATCCTGCCCGTGTGCATTGGTCATATCGGTGCCGCTTGGATATTTTGGAGGTATTGGCGGTGCCGCTAAAGCCGGGATTTTGATCAAGGGCGGCAACTATCTGGAGGTTCTGAAGAATGTGGGAGCGGTTGTATTTGATAAGACCGGAACTCTGACCAAAGGGAATTTTAAGATAAAACACATTGAGGCCCTGAACGGTTATACAAACGATGAGGTATTAAGTATCAGCGCTCACCTGGAACGATTCTCGAATCATCCCATTGCCAAGGCTATTTCAGATAAATATTCAGGGACAATTGATGAATGTGATGTTCAGGACATAAAAGAACTGCCCGGAAAGGGTGTTGAGGGAACATACCGGGGCAGGCATGTGATCATCGGGAACCAGGCCATGATGGCCGAATACGGGATAAAGGTTACCGATCACAACCACCAGGGAACAATTTTGTTTGTCGCAGAAAACAAGTTTATTATCGGAATCCTATCGATCACGGATGAGATAAAGGAAGGGGCGGCCAGGGGAATTCAGGAACTTAAGGAAGCCGGGGTTGAGCAGGTGGTTATGCTCACCGGGGACAGGGACAATATTGCACAAGATATAGCCGCAAAACTGGGCATCACCCGCGTGTATTCGCAGCTGCTTCCCCATGAAAAAGTAGATAAGCTCGAGGAGGTCATTGAAAATATAGGAAAAAAACATGTAGTGTTTGTGGGTGACGGCATCAATGATGCGCCGGTTCTGAGCAGAGCCGATGTCGGCATTGCCATGGGTGGCCTGGGATCGGACATTGCCATTGAGGCTGCAGATGTTGTTCTGATGACCGATGAAATCACAAAAGTCGCTGAAGTTATCCGGATATCGAAATTTACAAGCCGGATCATCTGGCAGAATATTGT
>CAXHYW010000661.1:0-3025 GCA_964021475.1 uncultured Desulfobacteraceae bacterium
AAAAGATTATCTGAGTCGTTGGAGCAGGGTCTGGTAAGCATTATTGATCTCAACAAATTTATCATGGGATCCCCCGCGGTCCGGGTGGTGCTCCCGGGCAAGTTTTCGGTAAAGTCTTGTTAATTTCCTAGGGTTCAGGTTTTTCAAATCTTCTTTAGAAAGCTTAAACAGGGCCCTGGCTTTAGCCGTTGAAATATTTTGGGGGGGAGGTGGGTGAAAGGTTCTGTGACGGGATCTGAACGCCCTTTCCATCTCTTCCAAAAGAAGGGATTCGGCATATTCATTGTCAAAAAACATGATCAGATACCGGACCATATAGGAAGAAAGGGAGGTTAGGCCAAACAGGTGTCGGTTGATCCGGCAGATCTCCTTTAAAAATAAGGTTTCTATCCTTTCCTGATCCAGGGCCTGGGGCATTGTTTTTGCCATAAATCCTTTGAAAAAGGATTGAAGATCAAAAATGGTGTATACATAGGATTTAAGATCATTGGGCTTAAGTGTTTTCTCTTTGGTCATGAACGCTTGTTCTATTTCATCCCGGGATTTTTCTTGGATCTCTTTGAACAGGATGGCTGGCATGTTGGGAAGGGGACCTTGGTCCATGTTTCCGAATTTTAAAAAATGGGTGCGGCGTTTGTCAAAGGCATGGGTGCTGCGGGCGAGGGTTTCTTTTTCTTGGGTTGTGGACCTTGGGTTTTTAACGGTGTCGGATCGGTTTCGGAACCCCTCAACTGCTTGCCTGATATCCGAGCGTACAAAGGGCCAGAACAATTCTTCAAAGAGGTCTGGATCAAAATTCTGGCAGGTGTGCAAGACAGCGGCTTCCAAATCCGGGTCAACATACCAGGCATTGCCGCCGGGGTAATCTATCCATGCTCCCGGGGAAGGGCCCAGGTCATATAGATCGCGATGGATCAGACGCTCTTTGGAAGCGCTTGATTCACCAGCCGCCTTTCGGACTGACTCTCTGAGAAAGTAGGTGGCTTTTTTCCCGGTTTTTATGAAGGCCAGGTACATGGAGGAGCCCACTGTTCTTGGTTTTGTTTAATGGCTGGATGTGTTTTTATAGGCCAGGGTTTTGATTTTTTTAAGGGTGTATTTCCTTGTTCCCAGGCCAATTTTTTCAGCATATTCCAGCTGGTGTTCCCAGTCCACATCGGGGTACAGCCCTTTGAACTTGTCTTCTCCAGGAGCAAGGTTGCACTTTAGAATAGAGCCGACAAGTCCCTCTTGATTGTTGACAAGGTCTGCGCTGGCCTGGTCTATGGCCACGGGATCCGTGGATACCACCACACCGATATCACTCACGATGGGGGTTTCTGTATAGGACAGGCAGTCGCATTTGGGGGCAATATCTGTAATGAAGTTAATGAAAAGGCTTTTGCCGGTTTTGTTTTTCAACACCCCCAGGGTGTATTCCATCATTTTTTCCAGGAAAACCGGAATCGACTGGTTCCAATTGATATTGATGGATTTTGTGGGACACCTTACAATACACTCGGCGCATCCGATGCAAAGATCCTTATTGAGATATGCTTTTTTCTCATTTAGGGTGATGGCCTGTTCCGGACAGTGCTCAACGCATTGGGCGCAGCCGATACAGGTTTTGCGTTTGATCTTCGGGCTGACATTGGAATGCTGTTCTAACTTACCCCGGCGGGAGGCGCATCCCATCCCCAGATTTTTAAGAGTGCCACCAAATCCGGATAATCCGTGGCCCTTGAAATGGGCCACGGAGATAAGACCGTTTGCCGATACAATTTCAGACCCGATATACACGGTGTTGCAATGTTTCATGTCCACCTGGACCGGGGTTTCACTTTTGCCCAATAGTCCGTCTGCGATGATCACCGGCGCCCCGTCCATGGAGGAGTAAGAAAACCCGTTTTCAATGGCTGTTTTGATATGGGAGACGGCATCGGACCGGGAGCCCACATAGAGGGTGTTGGCATCGGTGAGAAAGGGGGTCGCCTTTGTTTCCCGGATGGTCTGGATCAATTGCCTGATGTAAACGGGTCGTATGAACGCGGTATTCCCCTGTTCCCCAAAATGGATTTTTACGGCCACCAGATCATCTTTTGACAGAACCTTTTTAATCCCGGCTTTTTTTACCAGCCGATTTAGTTTTGTGGGAAGGTTTTCCCGGGATGTGGCGGTCAGGTCCATGAAGTATACGTCGGCATTCATCAGATTATTTTCTCCTTGGGGCCTCGGTGGGAGTTCCATTAGGTTTAAACAGGTATTCCAACCCGTTGCGTTTTATTTCATACATGGCTTTTAAGTGTTCTCCCAGCGTTCCTTCCGGGAATCCTTTCTGGGAAAACCATACCAGATAGGGTTCAGGAAGATCCACCAGGAGAATCCCTTTGTATTTTCCAAAGGGCATTCTCATGGTTGCCAATTGAATAAATGCGGCTTTGTCGGGTTTTAAGGCCTGTATCATTGATTTCTTCGTTAAAAAAGGTTCTGGGTGATCAGGGTTGAAATTTTCTTTTGGGCGGGCAGTTTTTTAATATACCTTTCGCACCGAAGTGCTTGGCTTTTTGTCATCTCCTGACTGTTGGCAACCAGGGTGACCGGACCTCTACCCTTGGTATATTTTGCACCCTTGCCGGCATTGTGGGTATGGATTCTAGCGGCAAGATTGTTGGTGATTCCGCAATACAGTGACAGGTCTGTACATTTTAATAAATAGACCTGCCAGGTTTTCACAGGTTGTGCTCATTTATTTTATCCCTGAGCTTGCCTGCACACTTGAAGGTCACCACCCGTCTTTTTCCCAGCATCATGGATTTACCCGTGGCCGGGTTTCTTCCCTTACGCTGGGATTTTTCTGTCACCTGAAATTTTCCAAAGCCTGAAATCATCATGTCTTCTCCAGACACCAGGGTTGTTTTGATTATTTCAAGTAGTGTTTCAATGGTATCTTTTGCCTGGGTGGGCGTGAGATCATTTTCTTCGGAGATTTTTTCAATGATGGTCGTTTTGGTACAAGTCAATGTCACATCGTCCTATATTAAGTGTT
>CAXHYW010000662.1:0-3025 GCA_964021475.1 uncultured Desulfobacteraceae bacterium
GTGCCAGCAGGTTCGTCTGTTCGGAAATATCTGAAATGGTTTCCGTGACCTTGGAAATCTCCAGAGCCGCCTTGCCCAATTCGTCTACTTTCTTGGAAATATGTTCGGCTTTGTTCACCGCCTCAGACGTGGTTTGGCTGCCCCTGGCGGTATTTTGAGCAATTTCATTAATAGTTACAGACATCTCTTCTGCTGCTGCAACAATCATCTGGAGACTGGCCGTGGTCTGTTCGGTGGCCGCAGCCACACTGTTCATACTGGTGGCCATTTCTTCGGCTGCGGAAGCGACATTATTTGCTTTTTGGGAGGATTGTTCCGAGCCCGAGGCCATCTGTTCTGAAATGGCCGAAAGTTCCGTTGAAGAGGATGTTAAGGTCTGGACACCGCCTGTAATATCCGTGAACATATTGTTCAGGTTTTGGGTCATCTCTTTCATGTTGCCATAGACTCCCGTGATTTCTTTGCCCCCTGTATCGAACTCAACGGTAAGATCTCCCTTGGCGATACTGTCGGCAATTCTGGCGATTTCAGATGGATCCTGTCCCAACTGGGCCATGATACCCCGGACAAACCAGAGGACAACCAAAAGCGTTAGGACCAGAAAAATACCGCCCGTCAGCAGAACCATATTTCGAATTTCAACAACCGGTGCCATAAATTCGGCCTCATCCTGGGTCACACAAACGCTCCAACCGGTTGCGGCAACCGGTGCAAATCCGGCTATTTTAACAACCCCTTTATAAGTATAGGTGTCTACACCGGATTTTTGATCGATCATTTGATCCACAATCGACTCCATGCCGTCCAGTTTGGTAAGATCCAGTTTCAGTATATGGTCATTGTTGGGATGCGCTATGATCAGGCCATTTTTATCTGCCATAAAGGGGTAACCGGTCTTTCCCAGCTTTACCTGGGTAATTTTCTTTGACAGGGTATCCAGTTTAACCGATATCCCGAACATCCCTATAAACTTACCGGAAGCTGTTTTAAGCGGTACGGCCACCACGGTATTGGGGACCCCCTCCTTGGATATAGACGGAGAGCCAATGATGACGGTTCCGCTTTTTTGAACTAAAGAAAAATACTCCCTGTCTTTTACCGATAATTTTTTTGTTCGCAAAATGCCACCCTTGCTTTCTGATATAAAGGTTCCTTGGGCATCCGTAACAAAGAAAATATTATAATCTTTTCCGACTTCATTAAACGCATCGCCCAGAAAACTGTCCAGGGCTTTTAAATCGGTCATTGCATTGTCCACCCCAACCCGGGCCACTTCAGCAGCGGCATTCCTAATTATCGGATCAACAGCCAGCCCTTTTGCAAACTTAATTTCCTGGGTCATAGCGACATCCACCATGGCGGACATGTTGTGCGCCACCATCTGAACCTGGCCTTTTGCAAGGGAAAGAAGCGCTGTAGAAGATTTATTGATTGAAAACAGACCGACAACCATTAAAGGAATGATCGCAGCCAGAACTCCCCCGACAATAAGTTTGAATTTTAGTGATCTTTGTTTCATTTTTCCCATCCTTGAATTAATATTATTGTACCCTCATTGAAATTTAAATTATTTCGTGTTTTAATCCGGTTAATATCCACCGATATTTGGTTCCCCCTGCCATCCCATTACTTCTTTTGTCAGTTGATAAATTTTTTTTAAAACAGATGTGATATCTATGTAATCACTGTCTGAATAACTGATAAAACTAGGCTGTAACTGTAGCCCAGATGCCACCATCCCCTTTGTCCTGTCGGGCTAAACCAGGATTAATCGGATATTGTCGAACAACGATTTCAGGCCGAGCCATTGATCGATATCTTTTTGACAGGTCACAAAAATCACGATAACCGCGACTCTGTTCAATGGCCGGCCAAGTTTCCGGAATAAATTACCGATTGAAGTGATGGTATCAATTTGAATTTTTGGGAGTTTATCTTGAATTGAAATGGTCAGTTTTTTTCCCATTTCCGTTCTATTTTCTGCGTATATGATAAGTTTCATTTTTCCCCTCATCCCTTTTATTCCAACCAAGATTGTCGTTCCTCTTTCATTAGAGCAGGATGTGTGCCAGGAAAGGTCTTTTTGGATTTTTTGAGCAATAACAGCTGGTTATGAAAAAAGACGCCTGGTCTTTATCGGCTGAGGGCCGGGTTATTCCTATAAACAGGAATGGGGTTGTTCCTGTTTATGGGAATCAGGAACCACCTTGACTTATGGATAAATGAGAGGGGCGAAGAGGTTAGGACGGACCGAAACCAGGAAGACCATGTTTTTTTAAAAGCCCGTATAACCGGGATTGGGAGATGCCGGAAATGTTACAGGCAATCTTGCGGTCACCATTTGAACGAAGTATCAACTCTTTTAAATAGTTTTTTTCAAGGGTTGTCCGGTAATCTGCAAATGAGGGCAGTTCATTTTTTTCTCGGCTACTAATGGTTCCGGGAATTTGGGGCGTTGGGCTTAAAACCGGATCAAATTCGAGTTCAGACATCCTGTATTCCGGGGGCAGGTGTTTGGGGAAAAGTGTTGGGTCGCTGCCCGCCGAGGCCAGGACATACTCCAATACATTGATCAGTTCCCGCACATTTCCGGGCCAATTGTGTTTAGACAATATTTTGAAAAATTCAGATGAAATTGCCTTGGTTTCCATTTTGTATCTGTTGGCAAGTTCATGGAGTTTTTTAACGGCAATTTCCTCGATATCCGTTTGGCGGTCCCTTAGGGGGGGTAATTTTATCTCCATGGCACGGATCCGATACAGCAGGTCCTGCCGGAAGGTATTTTCCTTTACCATTTGATCTAAATCCAGGTTTGTGGCCGCAACCAACCGGATATTCACAGGGATTTCCTTGTTCCCGCCAATGGGGCGGACGGTTCTTTCCTGGAGGGTTCGCAAAAACGATTTTTGAGCCGTGAGTGGCAGATCTCCGACTTCATCCAGCATCAATGTGCCGCCATTGGCCTGGACCAGAAGCCCGTCCTGTTTTTTGCCGGCTCCTGTGAACGCTCCTTTCTCATGCCCGA
>CAXHYW010000663.1:0-3018 GCA_964021475.1 uncultured Desulfobacteraceae bacterium
TGTCCTATGAAGGCATGGGGGTTTTTCAAGATTATGGGGCAAACCTGTCAACGCAAGTGTGGATAGCAGCACGTTATCTCCAGAGTATCTCATTGCTGATTGCTCCGCTTTTCATTCACCGTAATTTGAAAACCAAGGTAGTGATTTTCTGTTATCTATCGGCTATTACCCTACTGCTGACAACCATTTTTTATTGGCGCGTCTTCCCTGTCTGTTTTGTAATAGGGGATGGGTTCACTTTTTTTAAAATAATCAGTGAATATATCATTTCTTTAATTCTTGTCGGGGCGGCTTTTGCGTTGTGGCGAAATCGATCCGAGTTCGATCAACGGACCATGCGCCTATTACTCGGTTCTATCGTTGCCACCATTGTTTCTGAATTGGTCTTTACCTTTTATACTGATGTGTATGGTTTCCCAAATATGATCGGGCACTTTGGTAAGATCATCGCCTTTTATTTCATTTATGTTGCCATCATCGAAATCGGTCTCATGAAACCATATAAACTCCTGTTTCGGGAAATAGAGATACAACAAAAAGAATTACAATTTATCCAGTATGCACTTGAGAATATTTCAGATAATGTGTTCTGGGTTGGGAGCGGTGGAGAGATCAAATACGCAAACAAATCGGCCCAACAAATGTTTGGCTATACACGTGAAGAAGCCCTCTTGTTGAATATTTGTGCAATTAATCCGCAATGTAGTCCACAGATATGGGAAAAAAACTGGTCTCGTCTCAAGAAGGAAGGGATGATTTTATATGAGGCAACTTTTAAATCCAAGAATGGCAAAACATTCCCGGCAGAAATATCTGCTAATTATGTGAAATTGGGGGAAAAGGAATTCAATTGTTTGTTGATTCGGAACATTAGCAGCCGCAAAATTACAGAGACCAAACTTAGCAGTGATATAAAAAAATTAGAACTATTCAATGAAACAATGATTAACCGGGAAACAAAAATCATTGAACTCAAGGAAGAAATTAATCAGCTCTGTGCTGATCTGAGCCGGGAATCTGCGTACCCGCCTGTCTGGCTGGAGGAGCTGATGGATAATGATGGATAATCTATCAACGGCAAGCCACAACTCCGGCGTTTTGGTTGTCTCAAAAATTCAGAGAGACGCCCATGAGTTGTCACGTTAAAGGAGCCAGTTATGAACATCGGCAATAAACTGATTTTAATCATTCTAATAATTGTCATTGTCCCGATACTGTTCATGAATGAACTGTTCTTTTCCAAGACCAGGAAGGAAATAAAAAAGGAGCAATTTTACAAACTGGAAATTGTTGCCGATCTCAAGGTAGACATGATCGAAAAATATTTTAATGATAGACGGGGCGATATGGCTACAGCCCAGCATTATTGGAACATCAAAACCAATTTACCCATACTGAACAAGACACTCGATGATCCCGGGTCCCCCTCCAAACTTGCAGCAGAAAAAACCCTGGATTCTCAACTGCAGACTTTCCAGAAAACATACGATTATTATGATGTCTTACTGATTAACACTGCCGGCATAGTAGTTTATTGTTCCAACCCAGATCACAAGATAGAGGAAACAGGCTCGTCTCTTCCGCACTTCAACAACAAACTTATGAAACAGGCCCGAAATGGGATTGTTTTTTCAGATATTTTTCAAGATAAGCGAGAGGGGCATGGTTTTGAGATGTTTCTTGCCGGCCCGGTCTATGGTTATGATAATACGCATCTCGGTTTTATCGTTTTTGAACTAAATATGCTGTCTCTATATAAGTTCATCCAGGACACCAGTGGCCTGGGAGAAACCGGCGAAACTCTGATTGGGAAAGATCTTGGCGACCAGGTTCTTTTTCTAAACCCGCTCCGTCATGATCCAAAAGCTGCCTTGAGCAGACGTGTCGATTACGGCAGTAAGAATGCCCTGCCCATTCAAAAAGCAACCCAGGGTGAAGACGGTTCGGGGCTTTCCGTTGATTACCGTGGTGACGAAATAATCGCTGCCTGGCGTCATATTTCTTCGATGAATTGGGGGTTGGTGGCGAAGATAGATAGCAAGGAAGCGTTTGCCGCAATTTCAAAATTCAGGAAGGTAAACGCCGCTATTCTTTTCCTGACCTTGTGTTTTGTCATAATAATTACCCTGGTTGTGGCCCGGTCTATCAGCAAGCCCATAAATGAGTTAGGAAAAGGTGCAAAGCGTCTAGGGGAAGGTGAGCTTAATTTTCGTTTTAATATCATGGCAGGAGGTGAGGTGGGACAACTGGCAGCCTCATTCAACTTAATGGCTGAGGAACTGTCCGCCGCATACACTAATCTGGAGATGAAAGTTGAAGATCGGACCAAAGCGCTGAAAAAATCCCGGAGCGCTGCTTTATCGGTGCTGCAGGACGCAAATACCTTGCGGCAGCAAGCCGAGGAGACCTCAAAAAATTTGTATGAAACTAACCAGGAACTACGGAGCCTGACACAGGCTATCGAACAAAGCCCGACCGCAGTGATAATCACGGATATTGAAGGTACAATCCAGTATGTGAACCCCAAATTCACTGAAGTATCCGGCTACAACAGTGAAGAGACCATTGGTCGGAATCCCCGCCTTCTGAATGCTGGCAAACTGCTTCCAGAAGTTTATAAAGAACTGTGGAAAACTATTACCAGCGGCAATATATGGCATGGAGACTTATGTAATAAAAAGAAGAATGGCGAGATATTCTGGGAGAGTGTTTCCATTGCTCCTGTGCGTGACCCTGAAGGTGAAGTGACTCATTATGTGGCGGTTAAGGAGGACATCACAAAACGCAGAGAAGCTCAAAAAGAAATGGTCAGCATGGCGCGTTTTGCTGATTTAAATCCGGCGCCGGTGTTCAGGATCGATGGAAATGGTTTTTTCCTTTTGACAAACGTTGCGACTCGAGAACTTTTTGACACAGAAAACTTAGTTGGCCAAATTCTGTCTGATGTCTGTCCGGAGTTAGATCAGGAGATAAAGATCGGAAGAGCACACGTCTGAACTCCAGTCACTCCGGAGAATC
>CAXHYW010000664.1:0-3016 GCA_964021475.1 uncultured Desulfobacteraceae bacterium
TGATTTTGCAAAAAATCCAGTGGGAACAGGCCCCTTCAAGTTTGTTTCATGGGATTGGGATCAATCCATTCGTCTTAAAAAATTTACTGACTATTTTGCCGGACCCGCATACCTGGATGAGGTTCACTATAAAATTTATCCAAAAGGTCAGGCCTTAAAAGAGCTAAGCGATTTCCAACAGGGGAATATTGAAGAAATGGCTGTCTACGGGGATATCAAAGAGAAACTTTCAGGGGTCAAAGGGATTCAATGGTTTCACAGGCCCTCCTTGAGCCTTTTTTTTTACGGCATGAACCTCACCCATCCAAATCTTGCAGATCCAAACCTTCGAGCTGCCCTTTCCATTGCAATTGACCGACATCGATTTGTCAACCAGGTTTATAAAGGACAATTTGAAATTGCCAGGACCATTTTACCACCTGGCATGCCGGGTTACACGCCCTTGAACCGGATGGAGGACAACAACTTAGAACTTGCCCGGCAGTATTTGGAAAAGCCCACTGCCAAAAAGATCAAAGATCTACCGGAACTGGAAATTGTATCTGCCTTTAATACACCCAGGGTGGAACAGGAAATGGCCATGATCAAAGAATTCTGGTCCGCTCTTGGCATAAAAGTCAGGGTAAAATATATTACGGACTGGGATAAATTTGAAACCTATTTACGATCGGATGCGGTTCAGCTTTACCGTTATGCCTGGTCTGCAGACATGCCAGATCCGGATAGTTTCCTCTATTCACTCTTTGCCTCTGAATCGCCTACCAATTTCATGAAGTTTAAAGATAAGAATGTGGATCAAATGCTGTTGGCCGCAAGGAGGGTAGTTGATCCCGTTGAACGGGCAACAGTTTACCAGAAAGTCGAAGCCAGGATTATGGCATCAGCTCCTCTGATACCGCTTTTTTACATGAGTGTGGACCGGGTGTATCAACCCTATGTGAAATCTGTTACCGTAAGCGCCCTTGGAGCCCATGCCATGCCACTTAACCGAATATGGCTGGACAACACCGCCCCGAACAACTGAAGACATAAACGAGGAGAGGCTTGAACCCAAAAACAAAAAAGAGGGCCCCATCCCGGGACCTGAAAAGGAATTTAAAAAAATCCGGATTTGTTTCCCTGCGTTACCGGTTCATCCTTATCACCTCACTGATGCTGCTGGTTTTGCTGACCACCCTTGCCCTGGTCCTGGGTTTTCTTCAAACCCGGACCATCCGAAGCCGCATTGAAAAACAGGGAATGGCCATTGCAAAAAACCTGGCTGCGGTATCGGTTGATCATCTGATCACCTACAACTATATTGCCCTGGAAAAACTGGTGAACCAGGCGGTCAACAATCCAGAAATCATTTATGTCATTATCCATGATAAAGAAGGCCGGGTTGCCGGTTACAGCAGGAGACCAGATCTCCAGAACAAAGCGCTCACAGATGCCATCAGCCTGAATGCGATTGAAGCTAGGGACCCTTTTGTCACCATCCATGCGCCACCATCCGGCCTAACGCCAGTGATGGATGTGGCGGTGCCGGTTTACCTCCCGGGTTCCCGGGATCGATGGGGAACCATCCGGGTCTGCTTATCCCTTGAACTGATGTACCAGCAAATATACCAGACACGTTGGATCATTCTGATTCTGGGGTTCTTTGCCCTTGCCATTGGTATTTTGATATCCAACTGGGCTGCCCAACGGGTCACAAGGCCCCTGGAAGTATTGGTGAAAGCTACCATTGAAGCGGGTCAAGGCAATTTCCAACAAACCATATCCATTCATACACGGGATGAAGTGGAGATTCTTGCTTATAATTTTTCTCTGATGGTCCAGGAGATCCTTGCCCAGAAACAGCAGTTGGAAAACCAGCTCAAAGAGATCAAACAATTGCAGCAATATGCAGAAAAGATCGTCGCCACGATGAGCGACGGTCTCCTAGCCGTTGATATGGAAGGAGTGGTTACAGCCATAAACCCGGCTGCTCAAGCCATTTTAGGGTTATCCCCCGGAATAATCGTAACCGGCTGCCATGTTTTAGATCTTTTCAGCCACCTGCGCCCCCTGGCAGACTACATACAAAAATCCCTTGAAAATACGTCCGGCGAGCACCAACGCGAAATCCATCTCCCAAAAGAAAAAGAGACCCAGGTTCTTATAACGGGTGCGAGGATTCTCGAATCGGATCAAGGGGAGCCCAATCAGATCATCTTTAACCTCAACGACATTACCCTCCTTAAAAAGATGGGTGCCCAGGTCCGCCAAACCCAACGCCTTGCAGATTTGGGTACCCTGGCTGCCGGCATGGCCCATGAAATTCGAAATCCCCTTTCTGCCATCAAAACCTATGTGGCACTCCTACCCAAAAAAATTGACAAACCCGGTTTTCTGGAAAAGTTCCAACGAACTGTCCCAAGAGAAATCAACCGGCTCAACACCCTCATTGAAGAGATGCTGGAGCTATCAAGACCGCCAAAATACAATTTTCAGCGGACAGATATAAAGAGGTTGATTCAACAAAGCATTGAATTGCTGGAAGCAAATTTTAAAGACCGAAACATTGACTGCCAAAGGGAGATCCCCGATGATCTGCCCGGGATCATGATCGATTCGGATCAACTTGAAAAAGCATTTATAAATCTAATGCAAAATAGCGCCCAGGCAATGCCAGATGGCGGAACCATCACCATCAATGTCCTGCACAAAGAAAAATGGATAGTTTTAGATTTTTGGGATACCGGTCATGGGTTTTTGCCCGAGTTGGCCCAAAATATTTTTACTCCTTTTTTCACCACCAAGGCCAAGGGGACTGGATTGGGGCTTGCCATCACCCACAAAGTGATCTCGGAACACGGGGGGCAGATAGAAGCCACGAGTCAGAAGGGTAAGGGCAGCTGTTTTTCAATTCGCCTGCCCCATGGACAACATTAGTCCGCCGCATCATCCCGGGTCAAATCCAGGGATTTCATTTTCTGGATAAGGGTATTTCTATGAATACCCAGACGACTTGCGGCCAAGGTCTGGTTCCACC
>CAXHYW010000665.1:0-3009 GCA_964021475.1 uncultured Desulfobacteraceae bacterium
CGAGATTCTCCGGAGTGACTGGAGTTCAGACGTGTGCTCTTCCGATCTCAATTTTGCCCCTAAATTCAGGGCAATAACGGCATTTTCACTTAATGTGGCATATCCCATTGCCGACAGGTTAAGGCGCGAGGAATGGTATGGTTTTGAACACTTGCTGCCACCAATTTTTATCCGATCAATTCCCGGAGGCTCTTTTGCTTCAACTGAATGGGCAATCCATTCACTGCCGGGAGTATACAGCCCTGATTCCAAACCAAAAGAGACCAAGGCATCATTCCCTTTTGCCCGCTCATATACAAGATTTGTTTTCTCATAAGTGTACGGTGAATCCTGTTTAAAAGGCACAAGAATATAGCGCCTTATTATAGGCCGGCATACTATTAAAAAAGAACGTATTAATCCTATGACAGGGTAATTTCTCAATATTAGGTTTTCGCGTTGGTATAAGTGGGTTAAAAAGACCAGGGTAATGACGGAACATCCTGCCGAAAGAATAGAATACCCATTCAAATAGGAAACAATTGCCCCCCCTCCCATTAAACACAAGACGATAAAAAATAATATGTATCTGCTCATTCTGATAGGGCCTCCATCAAATGATGCAAGTGGGTTTGCCCGGCCCAGAGTGGTGTACAGTCCTTTTTTAGTTCCCGCAGTGTTCTTCGCGTATCTGACGATATCGTCTTATCCTCAAGGATATCAGCAATCAGGTGAGCCAACTTTTCCATATGAATATCCTTAAAACCGAGCATAGTCGGTTCCTGGATTCCAAATCGAAACCCCCATCCGATCCCAAACGGTAAGGGTTTATAATTGGTATAGATTCCTGCATTCTCCAGAGCAAGAAATGCCTCTCTTGCCCCTGTTTCGCTTTGAAAAGGCAGCCATAGCTGATGGGAGTCTCCATAGTCATTGCCTTGCTTTACCGGTTTTAGCCCTCTTTTTTCCAGAGTCGCGCCAAAGATCATGAGATTTGAAAGAGATTGTTCGACAAATTTTGAACCAAATCCTTCAAATTCATTTAAAGCAACCCACAAAGCCATTATGTGATGGGAATGATCGCTGCTCACAAAACTGGTCATCCTTTTTTCCAGAACAGAAGCCAGCGACTTGTCCTTTACCGCTATAAATCCTTTATGGGGACCGGGGAACCCTTTATGGGTACTCCCAACAAGTATGGATGTTCCTCTGGCAAACAAATTTTTTATTCTCCCCATAGCATATAATGAAAGAACGTGTGAAATATCGACACAGAGCAATGCATTGCCGATGTCAGGTTTTTTGTCCGGTAAATGGTCACTTTTCAGAGTGTCGCTAATATTGACCATGATAAGTTTGGGTTTCACTTGTCTAACTTTTTGTTCGAGCAAGTACCAGTCAATGTTCATTTCTTCTTTAAAAGGGATAAACTCAATCGTTGCACCCCGTGATTCAACCATTCCCTGCACGGCCGGGTGGCCCCCGTTTTCCGGCGAGACTGAAAAGACAATATCTCCGGGATCTACTAATGACTGAACCATGCAGTTGATTGCATTCAATCCTGACAGGTTATTAATGCTTACCCATTCGGCCCGGAGGAATTCAGCGAATTGTTTTTGAGTCTCTTGTCTCAAAACTTGAAACGGTATGGTATTGGCAAAAGCAGTATCACCTAAAATAAGATCATCTCTTTTTGTATGTGAATATCGGTACGATAGATTTAATGAGTGGGCTAATTTTACCGAAGGTGGGACGATACATTCAGAAGCATGCAGATATAAACCTGTCTCTGAGTCACGAAAATGGCTAACCATTGATTGAATTACGTTGGATATTTTTTTCCCCCCAGTGGAAATAAAGCGCTTAAGATAATGGAACAAAAGATTATACTGTTCGGCAAATTCATGGATGACCGGTTCATTTTTCTGCCACAACGGCGCTTTAAAGAAAAAAGAGAGTTCGTCAAGACATCCTTTTTCTCCATGTTCACCCGCAAGACAGACAATTCTTGCCAAGTCCAACACAAGCGGAGCCGCAAGTATTGAATCCTTGCCCAGCCAGTTTAATTTCAACTGCATGGGCGAGTCCAGATATCCTGAAAAATCGATATTGTCCCATGCCTCCTTATTATCCCCTCTCGGAGGGTAATAATGGATTTGAATTTGGTGACTAAACCGCGACTCGTTCCCGCCAGGCGAATACCCAAGTATGCTGTCAAGGCACTGGGCCTTTGATAGCTTTTTGGTTTTTGAAACTTTATCCTCTGAAAGTGCTTTGCCGTCGGAGTTACCAAGAATATTCGTACTAAACCAGCCATCAACCCGCATCCCCCTATCCCGAAATGCAGGGGCAATCACACTTTTTAAAAAGGTCTGTCCTGTTTTTCCATCCCTGCCGCAGTATAGAATTCCGGTTTTTTCTGCCATGGTGCACAAATCCGGTGTCTCAGCAATGTTCGGGGTGAAATTGACATAATGGGCACCTGCCAGTATAGCGATTAAAAAGAACATCCTTGAAGGTGTTATATTCTCAGGAAGGTTTTCCCATGTTTCCCAGTTGGACCAGTTTGGTTCGTTTTTAGTCGTTTGCAATGCATATTCTTCAGTTGGGAGCAAATTTACAACGACCAAGGCACTTGCATTGTATCTTTTTTTCATTTGAAGCAAGTGTTCTTTTTCTTTTTTTATCCATTTATTGGGTATTTGATTGCCAATACCCTGCCTTGGTTCAATCGCCCTTAAATACTCTTTTGATTCTGATATGGAGTGGGAATTTACTGCAGCACATTGTTTTGAACATTCGTATAAATTTTGATTTTTGATATCCCATCCTGTTAACCGAATATCTGACAAATCCACCAAGTCAAGATTTAGTTTTTTAATTCTGGGGGATTCACACGGAAGTCCAAGTCTTGTATTCAAACGCGACGACGGCTGGGATAAGCCTACACCGATTGTTGAACCAATTGCCCCACCTAACCCTGCAATTGCCAAGATGATTTTTTTATGCATGATAATTCCTAATTATCCT
>CAXHYW010000666.1:0-3005 GCA_964021475.1 uncultured Desulfobacteraceae bacterium
AGCTATTACCTGAAGCTATTATCGGGTCAGCGGGACAACAAAGACGGGTACGCTGGTGCGTTTTAATACTTTTCGGACCACATGATCTCCCATGGCGCTGGCCAGCATTCCCTGTTGTTTACATCCCATGACGATGAGATCACATTCTTCCGTCGTGACAGCCAGGGTGATCTCATCGGCAATGGATTTGCCTTCGGCCACCAGGATTTTTTCAATGGGGGAGCCGTTGCCCGTGGGGGCGACTTGTTTTTCCCCCTCCTGGAAAAATCCTGCAATGGCCTGGCGAATTCTAAGGGCGTCGACGTTTTTGCCAATGAGCAGGTTTTTCGCCCCATCCCTTTGTTCGTTTTTGATGTCCTGGTATAATTTTTCGCCAAAGGCCATTCGGACAAGTTTTTCAGAACTTTTACTGGCCTCTTCCATGACGTGGAGGACGATTATTTCTGAATTTGAATAGGCGGCTATGGTGGCGGCATGCTCAAACACCTGTTTCATGTCCGTGGACAGGTCAGATGCAAAAAGTATTTTTTTGGGTGGTTGGATCATTTTATTATCTCCATCAATGGATGTTATGGTTAAAATATGATTCATATATTAAATCAAAATTGACCATATGCAAGGAAAAATCATTGAATCTTTAATATAAGCAACCGTTTATATAATAATAATAATAATGGGCTAAATCCCCCTTGTTTCTTCCACTGTCTGGATATGGGTGAGCACATCATGGAACAGGGAAAGGTCCTGGGCTATGAGAAGGCCCGGAAGTGTATCTCCGGTGGCTTTGTTTATTTTGTAGGCAGACACGGTTCCCACAACCCTTGTCTTTTCGTCTTCATCCACATGGAGGACCGGTCCCCCGCTGACACCATTGATGGCAACCCCGTCGATGAGATAGGCATTGTCCTTCCGGGCCGAAATCATGCCGGAGAAAAAGCAGGGGGTATTGGGTTCCAGGGTGGGAAATCCGATCCAGCCGACCTGGGTGCCGACCCTGAGAACATATTCCTGGTCCAGCAGGAGCAGGGGAGGGGTTTGTTCAAACAGGTTCTGGTCTTTTGAAAATAAAATCAGGGCTGAGTCCGACAGGGTCCCCATGGTGATGTGGCGCTCATTGGCTTTGAGTAGCAGGGATTTTGACCCGTCATGGGTGTAGATCCGGATGGGTTCCATCCATTTGTCCGCATGATGAATCACATGTCCTGCCGTGGCAATGGCAACCATTGAATTTTCCGGGTTGGTAAAACACAGGAACCCGGTACCGTGACCTGTGGGGGTATCAATTTTGACTATACAGGGAAGACTTGCGTTTACCGTATCAGACCAGTGCATGGGGGGACTCCTTTTTGATTCGGGTTTAGGGAGTGTTTTCCACGAAATCATAACACAATCAAACCGGGGTTTGCGATTTATACTTTTAGGGGTAATTTATCCCCGGTGTCTATGCCGACCGGCATAGGGATTTAACCAGCTCAGGAAAATTGTTTGGGTGCATCGGCGGCACAGGTGCCTATACTTGCGCCCATAAAGCTTGTGGCGCTCATTTTCTTGGTGATGTCGGAACTTGTACACGGGCAGAGGATTTTTCCCTCTTCGCCAGCAAAGACCAGTTTCTCAAATTCCTTTTTGCAATGGTTGCATTGATATTCAAAAATCGGCATAGGGGGCTCCTTAAATTTTGTTGAGTAGAGATTGTTGCTTATATCAATAATGTATGGTCTGCACAAGATAAGAGTATTTGCTTCTTTCGAAGCAAGGTGTCTTAGCCATCTGCTGTTTTCCATTCGGAAACAAAAATTATGAGGATATTTTTAGACAAGGCCAAGAAGAAATAATTACCGAACAAACGAATAAAACCCAGCAGCTTATACCCATTCGCAAAAAGAAATAAATTTCAAAGGAGATAGATTTATATTAAAAATCAAGTAATTACACTGTGTTTTTCTTTCTGGTATATTATTTGCTGTGTATATCAATATTCGGATCCGAGTTTGGCTGAAACCGAAACCATATTATCAGACCGGGTGAATTGTTTATTGAAAAATTATCCATGGGAGTAAATGAAATGAAAGTTTTAACTAGAAAATTTGGTGAAATTGAGATTGATGAAACAAAAACATTGACCGTGTTTGATGGATTGCTTGGGTTTGAGGAGTATAAAAGGTATGTTTTGCTCACGGATCCCAAGACCACCCCATTATACTGGTTGCAATCCATTGAAGAGCCCAACCTTTCCCTGGCAGTTATGGATCCTTTTTTATTTAAACCTGATTACACAATCAATCTGGACCCGCTGATGCTTACTTTGGGCTGGGAAGATGTTGATTCCCGGGATCTTATTGTTTATGTGGTGGTTAATTTATCCAAAGAGGACCCTGAAAAACAGATTACTGCCAACCTTTTGGGACCCATTCTCATTAATCCTAAAACCAATGAGATGGTCCAGGCGGTAATATCCGATACGAATTATGTCCATGACCATATCGTTTTGGCTGCCTGAAAAAAACCGGGTCAGTTTATATGCATTGGCCCGGGTACAAAAAAAATCATATGATTGAAATTTAAGTGAGTTTTTGATAGAATTAGGAGAAATAGTTCCGGTTAATAGCCTTATTTCTCTTTGATCTTTAGGGCCAGGATCGGTGATTAAAACTTTTAGTGAAAGGTGATCCATGGAATCTTTATTATATATAGGCGGATTTGTGGCCGTCTATCTGTTTTTGCAGATGTATCTACTGCCTAAAATGGGCGTATCCACATGAATGCGAAATGCCTGTCAGTCGACAGACAAGGAAAAAAAATCAGACTTAATGTCTGGAAACAAAGAATGATCAAAATCATGGAGCCCATGGAAAACGGATGAAGGACTCGTCTTTTCTTCATGGGTTTCATGAACTTTATAGTAGTAATAATGTTGAATCCTGGCCCAGGATAGGTCCGCCTTTCCCATAAGATCGGAAGAGCGTCGTGTAGGGAAAGAGTGTGCCCCGATGTGTAGATCCCGG
>CAXHYW010000667.1:0-2998 GCA_964021475.1 uncultured Desulfobacteraceae bacterium
ATTCCCTTTAATGTGGTATCACAGGCGGCATCGGAACCAATTTCCATGGCATACAGGCCCGATGCCTTCAACAGTCTAAGCTCATCCCTGCTTATTTTATCGGGTCTGAAATAGGCCGCCCATTTCATATCACATTTTTGCCGGACCATCTCTTCAGCCACTTCAAGGTAATGGGATTGCCGGTCATTAAAAACAGAATCTGTAAAAAAAACAGTATCCACATTGAATTGTTCTTTGATCTGTTTTAGATTTTGAGCGACAAATCGGGGGGATTGCTTCCGAAATATTCGACCTTCAATGACGGGATAGGTGCAGTAATTACAGTTGTGGGGACATCCGCGTTTTGTCTGATAATTGAGCATCCCGCTTTTATCGACATAATACTCCACCAGCTTTTTTTCATAGAGCGGTGTAAAAAATTGGTTGTCGTTTATCTGGGTTTTTCTTGCCTGGATAATACGCAATGGTTTTTTGTTTTGGCAAAGGGCGTCTATCAATTCCGGAAACGCGATCTCTCCTTCTCCGACAATTCCGAAATCAGCCTTTGTATAGTCCATTATCTGTTCCGGCATGATTGAAAATGCAGGTCCCCCGATGACAATTGGTTTATCAGATATTTTTTTAATGTCGAAAACCAATTGTTTTATGGCGGCAAGACTCCAGTTGCTATTGATTGTCAGAGAATCGACATTATCAATATTTCGTATGGAAATCCCAATAAAATCGGGATCAAAACCTGTAATGATAGCTTCCACCGGTGTTTCACAAATCTGTTGATCGTATAAAAAATCAAACTGCTTTACATCATGTCCCTTTCCTTTTAAGGCCGCTGCAATCAATGCCAGACCTAGAGGATAAACCGGCAGGGGTTCAACCGTTGTGTTTGAAGAAATCAGTAATATTTTGCTCATATTTGACCAATTTTTTTAAATGATCTTTTTTCACGGGGGGTGTATCGTCTATAGGTTCCATCAAGAATTTCTTTTTTCATTAACTTAAAAAACAATTCTCCCATTTTTGTCTGGTACCCGCTATCTGCATAAAAGGTATCCCAGGCATAATCATAGAGTTCTTCAAGTCTTTCAGGGGACAGGTGCTTGGGTTGGAAAACTGATTTTCCACAGGTGTAATCACTCCAGTTATTACTCAGTATTCTCCCCTCTTTTTTAAACTTTTGCCGGATGGGGGATTTGGGAAAAGGCGTTAAGATTGTAAATTCTGCCAGATCCAGCTTGATCTTAGTCAAAAATTCCACCAGATTTTTGATATAGGTTTCATCATGATCGTCTGTTCCCAGAAGGATGGTGCCTTCCACGCCAATACCATTGTCATGCAATCTTTCGACTCTGTTTTTTATCGTATCGGATGTATCAAAGATGGCCTGGTACACATACCAGCACCCGGCATCGGCGGCAAGTTTTATAACCTCTTCATCGTCCATTAACGGATGGGATACCCATTTCTTTTTTAAGGGTTTCATGGCGGTGAATAATTCAATGAGCCATTTTTTATCATGGGCAAGGGAATTGTCCACAATAAACATTCGGTTGTTTGGAATGGCTTCCATCTCTTTTATAACAAGATCAATGGGGCGGGGTCGAAATTTTTTGCCCCCTAGAAATCCGTTACAGCAGGGGAAACAATTGAACTTACAGCCCCTTGAAGCGTGTACAAGATCAAGCATCTGCACACCTCTATAGTTATAAAGATCTCTTTTTAAGATACCCCGATTGGCAGTTTTAACCAGGTTGATGTCGGGAAAATTATTCATATAATCATATACTTTTTTTAACTTTCCCTTTTGAATATCTTCAAAAACCTCTTCCATTCGCCCTTCTACTTCTCCTAAAAAAACGGAGTCTGCATGGTTTAGTACCTCATCGGAATGGAGCATCACCGCAATCCCGCCAAACAATACGGGGATTCCCCTTTTTCGATAAAGATCTGCAATTTCAAAGGCACGGGGAAGCTGACAGGTGAGCATGACTGAAATAGCGGCAAGTTCTATGGTTTCATCTATTTCAAATTTCTGTACATTTTCATCTATAAAATCAACTTCCACATATTCCGGCAAAGCCGCCGCAAATACAACAGGACCATGGGGAGGCAGGTGAAATACAGTCTGTTTTTCAAGTTTTGGCCATGTAGGATAGACAAGTTGAATTTTCATATTTTTTCCCTTTATATATTTTTTTTAAGACATTTTTGCGCAAGGTTGTATAAATTTTTAATGGGTGAATCTTTATAATAAAAACTGTTGTTTGACTTATTTGGCGTAAGTTCTCCGTATGAACCTGACCCGTTTTTTTTCTTCTTTTCAAGCAAGAAGAAAACAGCACCCGGTTGAATACTGGCATCATCAACCCCATCAATTTGGGAGTTGTTAATACCGCATAACATATAATCGGTCTGGCCTGTGGCCAACAGATCAACGGCCATGCCAAGTCCTGTCATGCCGGTGGTGTATGTTTCACTGATGACGAAACTTTCTCCTGTAAGCCCGTAGCGTATGGATGCTTCTCCAAGAAAACAACTGGGAAGCGTATAGGCAAATAGGGCAGGACTTGGAAGCGTATTATTTTCCGGGAAGAGGGTGGCCTGGTATTTTATATCTGTTTCAAGGCATCCTGTGGATGAGGAGGCAATGATACCGGTATTTTTATTGGGTGATTCGTGAAGATTTGCATCCTTCATAGCAAAGACAATGGCGGCAAGACCCAGTTTGGAAAAATAATCCATTCTTCCAAAGGGTTTGTAGGGTTGCCTAAAGATGTCTTTTCTTTCAATAGATGGCAGACGTTTGCTTGAAGGCAATACCTTGATATCACCTTTATATCCCATGGAGGTGGTATACACCCAGCCAATTCCGTTTATTGCTATATTCATCACCTACTCCGTTTCAAGATAATTGCGGCATTGGTACCCCCAAAGCCTGAATTTGTTGTGAGAATATAATCCCCTGAAATTTTTTGCGGTTCGGGACTAAAAAATTGTGCAT
>CAXHYW010000668.1:0-2995 GCA_964021475.1 uncultured Desulfobacteraceae bacterium
GAATCTTTTCAGACTTTTTCCGGGTTATTATTTTTTTGAGCAAAAGGGTAAGAATGCTCAAGGCAAAAAGGATCAACAGTCCCAAAACAAACTTTTGGGAACCTCCCACAAGCATTTCTCCGGCATATGAATAAATGATGGTTGCCGGAAGCTGTCCGAGGCCGGTTGCCCAGAAAAAAGACCAGAAACTCATGGATGTCAGGCCAGCGGCATAACTGACAATATCAAATGCTACAAAGGGAAGAAGTCTTGCAATGAGGATGGTATACTGACCATATTTTTCAAAAAACGCGTCAATACCCTCAAGGGCCAGCCTGGAAGTTAGTTTTTCAACCAATTGTCTGCCAAACCAATTGGCGATAAAGAAACAAAGCGCTGCCCCGGCCATGGCACTTGACCATGAGAGGATGGCCCCTTTTACCCATCCAAACAATGCTGCATTGGAAAAGGTAATTAAAAATGCAGGCAAGGGTGCAATAATCGATTGAAAAAGCATTAATAGGAAAGAAACAATGGGAGCCCAAATTCCAAAGGAAAGGATATATCCCTTTATGGTTTCAACATCATACATACCAAAGAGGAAAAATAATTGCTCAATGGTATCCCTTATGGGTTTTACAAAGGCACAGATGAGAATAAAACACAGGAGGCCAAACAAAATTGTTATCTTCTTTTTCAAGGGTTCCCTTTTCATGCCGCTTTAATAAATACATATTAAAAAGCTTTCTTATCGAATACCTGTAAGTTTTTATCCAGTTGATAATAGCAATGAAAAATGGAAGACCTATTGGAAATTGTGATACCCTGATTATTCCTGGGCAAGTTGGATGATGGTTTCCAGAAGGAGTCGGGTGCCGGCTTCAATGTCCTTCATTTGAGCGTATTCAGCGGTATTGTGGCTGATCCCCCCAAGACAGGGGATGAAGATCATGCCGACAGGTGTGATTTGGTCCATGTTCATGGCATCGTGACCGGCACCGCTGGGCAATAAAATACAAGCTTGATGGGTCTTGTGGGCGGCCGCTTTAAGGGTGAGAATTATCTTTTCCGACAAGGTTACCGGGGTGTCATTGCACAATTGATGGCAGACAATGGTTAAGCCTCTTTTCTCTGCGATTTGATCCATGAGGGTTTTCACAGCAGACACGGCGTTTTCCTTGTCCCGGGGGTGGGTATCCCGGATGTCGATTCCCAGTTCCACAAGTCCCGGAACCACATTCATGCTTCCCGGGGTGACGATACAATATCCCACGGTTCCCACCGTGGATTTTCCGGCCCCTTGACCTGCAATACGTTCCACCCCGAGGATGAGTTCACTGGCTCCTGCCAGGGCATCCCTGCGCATGCCCATGGGGGTGCTGCCTGAATGGTCGGAACGGCCTTTGATAATGACTTTGAAGCGGGTTGGGGCTGCAATGGCGGTGACAATTCCCACAGAATTTTTCCGGGATTCCAGAACCGGCCCCTGCTCGATGTGCATTTCCACAAATCCGTGGATCTGGCCTGGTAGGACAAGGGCACAATCCATTTCATCCGCCGGAAAGGAGCTACTTTTAAGGGCCTGATAAAGGGAAATCCCCTCTTTATCCACCAGGGTTTTAGCGGTTTTTAGATCAATCTTTCCCGTCATGGCCTTGCTGCCAAGGGTGCCGACTCCAAAACGGCTGGACTCTTCGGCCGAAAAATTGACCACTTCAACAGGGCGTCTGGTCATAATATTTTTGTCATTGAGGCGGCGAATCACTTCAAGGGCAGCCAGAACTCCAATGACACCGTCATAATTTCCCCCCTGGGGAACTGTGTCCAGGTGGGAGCCCATCATCACAGGAGGAAGATCATACTTTCCGGCTCGGCGCCCCCGCATATTTCCCACAGGATCAATGGAAACGGTCAGCCCGGCCTTTTCCATTTGCAGTTTTAACCAATTTCGGGCCTGTAAATCTTCGGTTGTAAAGGCGATACGGGTGACACCGCCACCTGGCAGCGCACCAAACCGGGAAACCTGATCAAAATCATGTTGAAGTCGATTTTTCATTTTAAGGGCAACGCGATCTTGTCCAAGGCCGCGGCAATCTTTTCAACAGTTCTGTTAAATTCAATGGTATATCCATGGTTTTCCGCATTGGTAAAATTTTTAAAATCAAGAAGCGCCAGATTTTTTACCAGATTCACCAGGTCCTGCAGATAGGTTTCGGCAAGGGATTTACAGACCGAAAGTCTTGCTTCTAGGCGGGTTTCATTTGGTCCCGACAATGCCCTGGAAATGTCCTCTGGATCCCCTTTGAAACGAAGGAGTAACACTTCGTATAACATGAGAAACAGGGCGTCCACCCGATTCGTCTTGATCAGTGTGGGGCTGTGGAAAAATGAATGACTTTTTTCCACGCTGACATCTGCCTTACCAGTATATTCTGTTTTTTCAAACCAGGTCAGGGTATAGTCCAGATAATCTTTTTCTTTCCATTTGTCTTTTTCCCAGGCATGGGCCCGGACAATTTTTGTCAGTTCCATGATACAAATTTCCTGGGTATCATAGTTAAAATTACCTATAAAAGCGCCGGATTGAAAAATGTCCACACCTGGCCTGTGGGCATGTTCCGAAATTTCTGCACAGAGAATCCGGTTTTCTTTGCCGGGTCTCAGGATGAGAATTTTATAGGAGGGTTTTCCTTTTTCAATGCGGATCAACTCATCGGCGGAATCCGGCGGAAGAATCAGGTTGGCAACAGAAGGAGGTAAAAAGGCGGCCAAAAGACCGGGGCTTAAATCCACCCGTTCCAAAGTAGATTTGAATATAGAGATATCTTCTTCTTCGAGGGGGCAGACCGGTGTTAGCCGTCCCTTTTCCAGAACCGGTAAAAACAGTTCCATAATATTTTCAAGGCCAGCCTGCCAATGGGCACTTCTGGGGTCTTTCTTTTCATCAATCCATTGGCTTGCTTTTGTCTGCATTTGATCCATTAACTTAAACTCCCTCTTTAAATTTCATCAGGAC
>CAXHYW010000669.1:0-2992 GCA_964021475.1 uncultured Desulfobacteraceae bacterium
GAGGTCAGAACCCAGGATCAATTGATAAAATCGCGGTATTTGATCGGTGCCGACGGGGCCAACTCCATTGTTCTGCGTATGACCCACCCTTTTTGCCGGGTGAATCGGTATCCTGCCCTTGAAGCCGATATTCGGGTGGATAATCCTGATGCGCATCCCATGGAGTTTGATTTTTCCATGCCGGGAAAAGGGTATTATTGGGTGTTTCCCAAAAAGGATCACATCAATATCGGTATTTATTCAACCAATGGCCGCCCCGCCTTAAAGCGACAACAACTGGCCGCGTATGCAAAACAACGGTTTGGGGTGGATCAGCTCCAGGCAATCAAGGGGTATCCCATTGGCGTGGGGGGGTATGCTTTTTGTCCGGGCAAAGGGCGGGTCCTTTTGGCCGGGGATGCTGCCGGATTTGGGGAAACTCTTTTGGGGGAAGGAATTTATTTTGCGCTTAAAACCGGGCAGGCGGCTGCCCGGGCCATTATTATTGCAGCGTCTGTTACCAGCCTTTCCCAGGGGGCCGGTTCTATTTGCGATAGCGGTGTTTCTCCGGGTGTGGCCTATGCCCGCAAGATCAAGCAGATAAGAACCGATCTTCGGCTTTATCATCTCAGCGCCATCGGTCTTTATACATTCCCCAAGGTTTCATTAAAATTGTTATCCCACCCTTTTTTCCACAAAAGATTTGCCAAGGGGTATGCCGACGGCAAAACCCTGGGTCAGATTTTTTTCTCCCGTTAGTCTCCAGTGTAGAAATGCTCCCATAAAACTTGTCCCATTTGCAGTAAATCACAAAAATGTATTATAAATGGTTTGCTTCTTCAGTATGTTTTATAAAGTTACATTATTGGTATTAATTAAATTCAATAATGTAATTTTATATCATCTCTTTAAAAGGTTCTATTCGATTAAAGCCAAATCATTCAAGGTGGTTATGGCTAATTTTATTGAAAAAATCTCCTTGGCACCCCTTTTGCTCTAAGGGGAATTAAGTTGTTATTCTTAAAATTTGAAAAAAAAGGGAGAAAAAATGAAAAAAATTCTGGCAATAATTAAACCATTTAAGGTGGATGAGGTAAAAGATGCCTTAACCAAAATAAATATTAATGGGATGACCATTACCGAAGTCAAAGGGTTTGGCCGGCAGAAGGGTCATAAGGAAATTTACAGGGGAGCTGAATACCAGACAGATTTTATTCCCAAGGTGGAGCTGTCCATTGTGGTGGCGGATGACCGGGTGGATAGCGTGATAGAGACTATTGTCAACAGCGCTAAAACCGGAAAAATCGGGGATGGTAAAATATTTATCCAGCCCATTGAAGATGTGGTGCGCATCAGAACCTATGAAACCGGCGTGGAAGCCCTGTAACACATAAAAAAAGGAGAGATTTCCAATGAAATATTTAGTCACCCTATTCACCCTGCTTGTCTGTTCTTTGTCTGCAGCCTTTGCCGGAGACAAAGCACCAACTGTCCTAACCAATAGCGAAGCCATTGGTCTGGTCCAGTCCCATGCCGATTATGTCTGGACCCTGGTGTGTGCGGTCCTTGTGTTTTTCATGCAGGCAGGTTTTGCCATGGTGGAAGCCGGGTTCACCCGGGCGAAAAATGCCATTAACATCATGATGAAAAATCTCATGGATTTTTCCATGGGATCCATTGTGTATTGGGCCTTTGGTTTTGGTATCATGTTCGGGGTTTCCAAGACCGGTTTTTTCGGGACCACCGGGTTTTTCCTAAGTGATTTTGAAGTGGGCGGGGACCCCTGGGTTCTGGCTTTCTGGATGTTCCAGGTGGTGTTTGCTGCCACGGCTGCCACCATTGTTTCCGGCGCCATGGCCGAAAGAACCAAGTTTGTCGGCTACCTTTTATATTCTGTTTGTATCACAGGTTTAATCTATCCGATTTTTGGGTCCTGGGCATGGGGAAGCCTTTTTCACGGTTCCGGATGGCTGGAAGGGATTGGGTTCATCGATTTTGCCGGATCCACCGTAGTTCATTCCGTGGGTGGTTGGGCAGCCCTTGCCGGTGCCATGGTTCTTGGGCCCCGTCTGGGTAAATATACCGCCTCGGGTGCTGTTAAACCCATCCTGGGACATAATATCCCATTGGCTGCCCTGGGTGTTTTTATTCTCTGGGTGGGTTGGTTCGGGTTTAACCCGGGTTCCACTACGGCTGCCAACAAAGACATTGCCATGATTTTTGTGAACACCAACCTGGCTGCAGCTGCTGGCTGTATTGTTGCCATGTTTGTTTCCTGGTTTAAATTTGGAAAACCAGAAGTGGGCATGAGTTTGAATGGCGCCCTGGCAGGGTTGGTGGGAATCACCGCCGGTTGTGCCAATGTGACCCCCACAAGTGCCATTATTATTGGGTCTGTGGCCGGTGCCCTGGTTGTTTTTTCGGTTTTGTTTTTTGATAAAATTAGAATTGATGATCCCGTGGGTGCTATTTCTGTTCACGGGGTTTGCGGTGCCTGGGGAACCCTGGGAGCCGGGCTTTTTAACATAGGGGGTACGACCCTAAAAATAGTAAGTGTCCAGTTGATCGGTATTAGTGCCTGCTTTGTATGGACCTTTGTGGGTGCCTATGCCATCTTCAAGATCATTGATATGACCGTCGGATTGAGAGTTTCCAAGGAAGAGGAACTGGAAGGTCTTGATTCAACGGAACATGGGGGAAACGCCTATCCGGATTTTTCCACCATTAATCATTCCAGTATGGGATATACCGGCGGATCAGATGGGGTTGCCAAGGAACCTGCTTCCTATGCGTCTAAAAAATTGGCCAGCAATGTATAGGAAATGATATCCAGGGGGACGAACCCTTAACCTAAAGCATGACTAAACCTGCCACCTCTTGTATTGAGGTGGCAGGTTTTTTGGTTTTATGCTACATAACCCTTTGTGCAAACATTGGAATATTAGGTCATTGGAACACCAGGTGACAGCCGGGTTGGGATCGGTTGAAAACCTTGGTAAAAGGGGATGGATGG
>CAXHYW010000670.1:0-2988 GCA_964021475.1 uncultured Desulfobacteraceae bacterium
TTTTGCCGGGGAAAATCTCCCCGTTGATACGCAAGTTTTTATCGGCATCCACCCGGGCATAAAGGGTCAGTCCGGAAACCGTTATTTTTTCAAGCGCAAACCGCTTTAAATCTTTAAGGCCATATTGAAAATCCATAAGATCTACGGACAACACCTTCCCGATCCGGATGCGGCTCACCAGGGTATGGGTCAGGCCGATTTTCTCAATTTTAAATTTAAGATCGGAAGGCGTAAGTCCCTGGGGCAATTCTTGCGGCAAGTGTTTTTCAATTATGGGGTAAAGAATAATGGTTTCAACAAGGGCAGGCAGGACAAGAAATACCGCCTGGAAAATGACCACCAGAATCAGAAACGATAAAAACAGATATCTTAAGGAAACTTTAAATCGCATTTTTAATCTGAATGGTTAAAAACAGATCCCCCTTTTGATGGTCCCGGGTGGTTTTTCCCATACCCGCCAGACGCAACCGCGTTCCTTTTTTAACCCCGGCGGGAATAGTCACCTTGTAAATAGGTTTGTGAAATCCCCAGGGAATACTAACCAATTTTTGGGTGCCGGTCAACGCTTCCAGGAAAGAGACCTCCATCTGACCGTAAAGATCGGAGCCGTTATCCATGGATTGTGTCACAACAACCTGGAGTCTGGGGGTGTATTTTTTCCGGGTAAATTGATTCAGTTTGTAATTCACGCCTGTTTTGGGTATTTTTTGATTCAGTTTTACCAGGACAATGCCGGCAATAAAACCGCCAATATGTGCCCACCAGGCGATACCGGCACCAGACCCACTGCCGGCGGCATTTAAAAACTGCATAAAAAACCAGAAACCCAGAAAAAGAAAGGCGGGAATCTCAATGATCCAGGGAATGATAATAATGGGAATCAAGGTGAGAATTTTAGCCCGGGGATACAACAGAAAATATGCGCCCATGACCCCGGCAATGGCACCGCTTGCCCCAATGGTCGGCACCGGGGACAAAGGATTTAAAACAAAATGAAAGCCGCCGGATATAACCCCTGAAAGAATATAGAATCCTAGGAATCGCACAGACCCGAAATGGGCTTCGATATTGTCTCCGAATATATATAAAAACCACATGTTCCCCAGAAAATGCCAAAATCCCCCGTGAAAAAACATATAGGAAAACCAGGACAATAGTTTGTTTGACAAAGAAAAATGCCGGGACAGATCCCAAATGGTATATTTTGCGGGTACCAGCCCATAGAGATAAAAAACCCTCTCATTGGAAAACCCCAGTTGAAGCTGCCATAAAAAGACCAAAAGGGTGGTTCCCATAATGGCATAGGTAGCGACAGGAATGCTGCTTGTGGGTTGATTATCCCGCAGTGGAATCATTTGATAACCTTAAGGCCATAGTGGCTTTCAACGTATCGCTTCAATGATTTTATAATCTCCATCACGGCGTCTTCAATGGTAAATGGTATAGGATCCATTCCCTGACTCATCTGGGTGAAAAGTTCGGTATTACCGGAATCCAACCCCAGGCGAAATTTTAGATAATCCAACCACCCGAAATACAAATATTGGATTTTTTCATCGGCAAGCCTGGCAATAAAGGTTTTTGTTTTCAAGGAAAGTTCAGCGGCAATCAGTTCAACCGCCGCTTCTTTTGTCTTGGGAAATTCCTCTTTTATGGAAACGGGAATAAGGGCCTTTATCTTCTCTTCGTGTGTTGAATCCAGAAACATCATGTAAAACACAGCTTCAAGGATGGATCTCACATCAAAATATATTTCAGGATCACGGCTGGCACGAGGCCCTGCCACATTTAAAACTTCAATCTGGTTTTCCATGATAAATGATTGGAGAATAATAGCGGCTTCAAAGGAATCGTTCTGGGTAAGGTCAATATGACAGACGGGTTTGCCTACCACCTTGGCAAACACCTTTGTTAATTCAGAGCCGCCCGTAAGTCTCCCCCTTGACACGATTACGGTACCATGGGAATCGACTATATTCATCTTGGTTCGACTGGGGTAATCAACTGTTTCCATTTCCGTGAGTTGATATTTGAGGGACAGGGAACCGGATTCTGTTTTTCTTCCCTTGGGAATCCAACCGCCATAGGGAATACTCAATTTAATGGCAAGATCGATAGCCGCACGATCGGCTCCGGTCTGCCCACCAGAAATAATTTTCTTTAACATATAAAAATCCCGAGGGTTAATTAAAAATTGCTTTTTAATAATAACAGTAAAGGGTATAACTTCAATACTATTTTTTAAGTTTAACTCTTGGGATTATAGTCAATTCAATGAATATACTAAACACAAAAGAATGCTTCCGGCTAATCCGTAAGATGGAGATGATGGATCACATCATTGACCATTCCATAATGGTCAGCAATGTGGCCTTATGCCTTTGCAGGTTGCTGGAAGAAAAATGTCCTGACATCAATATGGAAAGTGTACGCTGTGCCGCTCTTCTCCACGATATCACCAAAACAAGAAGTTTTACCACAGGAGAAATCCATTCCGAAACAGGGGGGATTCTTCTGAACGAGTTAGGGTCTCCTGAAATTGGAAATATCATCCGACAGCATGTCACCCTTGATGCCTGCCTGGACGACACCCCCATAACAGAATCAGAAATTGTCAATTATGCCGACAAAAGGGTTTTGCATGATCAGGTGGTCTCACTTAAAGAGCGGCTGGAATATATAAAGATCCGATATGGTTCAAAGCCCGAATTCAAAGGCCGGGTTAAACCCATGTGGCGCAATGCCTTGGCACTTGAAGAAAAACTGTTCAAACAATTGCCCTTTCTTCCATCCCAATTACCTGGGCGGGTATTGCCCATCATTAAAAAAACCGAAATAAACAAAAAAGGTCAGTCGACAACATAGCATTGCACAATATTGAACAGATCATTTATGGTAAATGGTTTTCCCAGAAACGCATCGGCTCCGGCAAGTTCTGCTTTTTGTTCGTTTTCCGTAACCCCGGACATCACAATGAAAATTTTTTCA
>CAXHYW010000671.1:0-2977 GCA_964021475.1 uncultured Desulfobacteraceae bacterium
TTGACGGGGTGATTGAATTAAAGGTGTATGACCTGAACTCGGGCAAAGAGGTGATGGCCTCGGTCAAACGGGCCGCGGCAAAAAGTGCCGAAGGACAGGAGGGTGCCCGGGGGGCGATATCCCAAATCAGTGTGATGGCAGCCCGGGACCTGAGCCAAAAGATCGACGCATTCTGGACCCAGAACTTAAGACGTGAAAATTCCTTTACCGTGACCATTTCAGGGGAAAATTTTCTCCCCCGGTTTATTGCCCTGAAAAAGCGGCTAAACGAAATCCAGGAAATTGAAAATTTACAGCCCAAGGAAATCGGCAGCGACAATGCGGTCATGGAGATTGCGTTTAAGGGAAGTCCGGAACAATTTGCCGATGCCGTGATGCTCAAAACCTTTGTCGGGTTTGGCATTGAAGTGGTCGAAGTGACGGATCAGATGGTCTCCATCCGGTTTATTGAAAAAAAAGAGGAGATGCCCCAGGCCAATGATTTGGGTGTTGAAGAAAAAATAGGGGATTAAGTATTAGTTTTTCTTGACACAAAATGCGGGGTTTGATAGAAACAGCAGACACTAAAGGCGCGTAACTCAGTTGGTAGAGTGCTACCCCGACACGGTAGAAGTCAGCAGTTCAAGTCTGCTCGTGCCTACCATAAAAAATCAAGGACTTACAGAAAACTCTGTAGGTCCTTTTTGATTTTTTGTGCCCATTTTGTGACCGGTTCTTTTTTTTTATGGCTGAAATCATAGGAAGGTGTCATCAAAAAATCTTGATAGGCATTGGGGGGGTCCATTTGACTTTGTTCCAAATAGGTAATATCATTATTCTATAAAGAGCATGATAGAAGGAGTTAATATGACATCGCCTCCAAAAAAAACAAAAGTTAAAACTAATCGTGGATCGTTAACACGGAAGACCATAGGAGAAGTTCTTGTTGACCAAGTGGTTTCAATTAATCCTTGGCCGAATGGACTGCACAAAGTGGTGAGCCCACTGACGGGCCGACTGCAAGGCCGACGTTCTCGTGTTAAAAGTCTTTCAGGGTCAGATCCATTTAGCTCACCAGCGAAAGTGAATATCTTGATATCAAAAGGACAGCAGTCCCTTTTTTTTCCAACCCAAACAGTGATAGAAATAATAGATGACGGCCTTTCAACAGTCGTTTTCCGAGAGCTATGTGACTTTTTGGGTCTCTCAGATAAAGCTTTAGCTGAAATCATTAGGATACCTATCAGTACCTTGGCCAACCGCAAAAAGAAAGGCTATTTTTCTCCCACGGAGTCAGAAAGGATCTATAGAATTCTAAATCTTTATAAACAGGCATTAGATACATTCGATGGCAATGAAGAATATGCAAGAAAATGGCTGAAAGAAGATGCCCAAGCGCTTGGAGGTGTTCCCCCTCTTGAATTTGCAAAGACTGAGCTTGGTGCCAAGGAAGTAGAACAGCTTTTAATAAGGATCGATGAAGGGATTTTCGCATAATGGCGGTCACCGCCTGGAGGATTGTCAAAGAAAAGTATATTGGGAACGCTTTTACTGGTGAAGGTGCCGCAAGAGGTGGTGGCAGGTGGAATAGCGTCGGTTCAAGGATTGTCTATACATCAAGCAGTTTAGCCTTGGCCACCTTAGAAGCATTGGCTCACCTGCCTTCATACAAGCAGTTAGAACAATATCAATGCATTTCTATCTCTTTTGATGAAGCTTGGATTTTTACGCCTGATGAGTTGCCTGATGGCTGGGACTTGGTTCCCCCAACAACAATCTCACAATCTTTTGGAGATCAGTGGCTTTCCCGGGGGGAACATGCAGTTTTGTCGCTCTCCAGTAAAATCATCCCGGGTGAAAGCAATTTGTTGATCAACCCGAATCATCCAGATTTCAGAAATATGGTTGTCGGGGGGCCTTTGGATTATCCATATGATTCAAGGTTGGAATAGAAGTCAATTGATTTCCAATAAATATTGATTGTAAACGGCATATTAGCCATCAAAGGGCGGGGAATATTTTCTCTGCCCTTTTTTTCTTTGTGGCGATCCGAAAACCGAGCGCCAACATTCAATGTGATTTTATGGGAATCTTTAAATTTTTCTTCCATCAAATTGAATATTTCGATACTATTATTTTTAGATGAAAAGTTCCAATTCAAATTTCACGCTTCATCTTTCACGCGTCATCTGGCATGATCGGATTCTCTTTGCATTAACCCAAAAAATAGAGGGGGTTGAAATGATTACAGGGCTGCATGTGTTATTAACCTATAGCTGTCCATATGCCTGTGACCATTGTTTTTTGTTCTGTGGTCCCGAGAGAACCGGCGTATTTACTTTGGAACAACTGACCGGGCTCATCCGCCAGGCAAAAGAAATCAAAACGATTCGATCCATCAGTTTTGAAGGGGGAGAACCCTTCCTATACTATGGGTTACTTCATGAGGGGATCCGTCAGGTAACACAGGCAGGATTTGATACTGCCATAGAAACTAACTGTTACTGGGCCACCGGTGTTGAGGATGCAAAATTATGGCTTCGGCCGTTGCAGGCGGTTGGATTAAAAACCATTGAGCCCGGGGATGATGCCTATCATCACGGGGAGAATGACAACACCCCGGGGCAAATGGCGGCCCAGGCTGCCAGGGAACTTGGAATGACCGTTAGGACCATCTGTGTTGAAAAGCCCCAGGTGACCCACCGGGAGGATCATACCAGGGGGGAACCTTTGTATGCGGGGGGGCCAAAACTGCGGGGTCGTGCCGTGGAGACCCTGGTAAAGGATCTGCCCACCCGGCCATGGCAGGAACTTGGAGAATGCAAAATGGAAAATTTAAGGGATCCCGGGCGTGTTCATATTGATCCCTTTGGCAATGTTCATGTCTGCCAGGGGCTGAGCATGGGCAATTATCTTGAAACCTCCCTGGCCGAGGTGCTGACCTCCTATGATCCCGACACCCATCCTGTTTGCGGACCATTGCTTAAGGGGGGACCGG
>CAXHYW010000672.1:0-2973 GCA_964021475.1 uncultured Desulfobacteraceae bacterium
TGTTTTTTTTCTTCATTTTTTTTTTTTTTTTTTTCAAGCAGAAGACGGCATACGATTTTCTCCGGAGTGCCTGGAGTTCAGACTTGTGCTCTTCCGATCTACATCTGTTATTCCCCGGAAGGGCTGGCCCTGTTACATAAGCTTAAACAAAGAACTGCCCAGTTTCGTATGGGGCTTGACAGCCTGGGATTGGACTCCCTTCCCGGTCCCCACCCCGTAGTTCCCCTCATGGTCCGTGATACCGATAAACCCCATGGGCTTGTACGCTATTTATACGATCACGGGGTGTTGGTGGTGGGACTGACCTTTCCTGTGGTGCCAAAAGGAGACGAAACCATACGGTTCCAGATCAATGCCGCCCATACCAGGGAAGATATTGATCTGGTTCTTGCCTTGCTAAAGGAGTTTAAATAATAACAATACCCGATGAGGAGAGGAAAGCCAAAGGATGGACCTTCAACACATTCTTAAAGACAAAAGAATTCTTCTGGTGGACGATGAACCAGACGTCCTTGAAACCCTTGAAGAGCTGTTATCTTACAGTAAGACTGATTCTGCATCCACCTTTGAATCCGCCGTCAACTGCCTTAAAAACAATCCCTATGATGCTGCCATTCTGGACATCATGGGGGTACGCGGGCATACACTTTTAAAAATAACCCATAAGCTTCAGATCCCCTCCATCATGCTCACGGCCCATGCCCTGACCCCGGACAACCTCAAACGCTCCATAGAACAGGGGGCGGATGCCTATGTGCCCAAGGACAAATTGGTAGATATCGCTCTGTTTGTGGCAGATGTGCTTTCGGCAAGACAAGAGGGCAAAAATGCTCAAATCTCCTGGTTTTCAATGTTAGACCCTCTCTTTGACAAATTATTCGGCCCGGGATGGCGGAAGAGTGACCAAAAATTTTGGGATGAATTTGACCACAGCCAGAAGGGGACCCGGAAATAAGATGACAGCCTGACCCCACTCTATATGACCCTGTTATAGGGGAATGGTCACCACGAACTCAGCCCCTTTTCCATCGTCGGAAGTCAAAACAAGCCCGCCTCCCATATCCTTGAGCAGAACCATCACCCCGGCAAGCCCCAACCCATGGCTTTCGATGGCCGATTCAATGGATCCACCTGTGGTAAAATAGGTTTCAAAAATCCGTTGGTGATTTGCCGGCGGTATCCCCCGGCCATCATCCCGGACCCTGAGAATCATCTGGTTTCCTTCAATAGAACCAGAAATTTCCACAAGACTCACCCGATGCTTAAAGGCATTGGTCGTAAGGTTTCTCAATATCTGCTTCACCTTGGCCGCATCCAGATGGACAATGGTGTTCCACATTTTCTTGTCAAAGTTAAGCCGGACACCCGTGGTGTTCAACACCTGCTCAAGTCCTCTATAAGAGTCCACCTTCCGAATAATATCAGCAATGGGGGGATCGGCCAGGTCAAAGATTTCCACCAGCACCGCAATAACAAGGGAGGAAACACTGAAATCAGAGGTGATCATCACCCCTTCCCGGGACCTGCCAAGTTCCAGGACATCGTTGACAAGCCTTTGGGTGGTCAGGGTATTGCGGATAATCCGCTTTAACACCTTTATCTGCTTTTCCGTGAGGGGACCATAGCTGTCCTGACGGTTCAAAAGAGATTTCGCTCCGGCATCAATAACAGAAATCGGCACCTTAAGATCATGAATGAGAATTTCAGTTTTAATCGTATTGTCAGGCATATTTTTCTCCACCTTTTAAAAGCCTTGCAATTTAGATCAAGGATCTAATATATTGATAGCAATTATTGCAAACGGCTTCATGCTGGCATCGGTCCCCCTTTGGGAACGCTTAAATCATCAATTGTTATACGGGGATACTTTAATCTTGTAAAGTCTTTTGGAGTTTTTATGGGTAGAGATGAAACAGATGCGCTGAAAAAAAGAATTCAAGAGCTGGAAGAAGAAAACCAGACCCTCAACAAAATTATTTTCAAGGCCCCGATTCCTATTTTTGTTCTGGACAAGCATCATAAAATCACCCATTTTAACCAGGCACTTGAAAAGCTCACCGGATATGGGTCAGCGGAAATGGTGGGAAGCGATTCCCAATGGAAGGCCTTCTACGCCGACAAACGACCGGTCATGGCCGATCTCATCGTCGACAAATCCTCGGCTCAGAAAATTATGGCGCTTTACGGGGTTAAATATGACCGGGCCATCTCTGGCAAAGAACTATTTGCTGGCACCGATTTTTTCCCGGATATTCCGCCGGAAGGAAAATGGCTTTTTTTTACGGCTGCCCCCTTCACAGACCGGAATGGAGAAATTTGCGGTGCGGTTGAAACCTTACAGGATGTGACTGAAAAAAAAATCAATGAACAAAAAATCAATGAACTCTATCGGATCTATAGAAATATCCTGGAATTCATTCCCTATCCTATCATCGTTTACGGCGACAAGGGGATCGTCTCATATGTAAACCCCGCATTCACCACCACCTTTGGCTGGACCCTGGAAGAACTTTTCAACAAACCTCTCCCCTTTGTTCCCAAGTCCCTGGAGGCGGAGACCCATGATATTCTGACCCAATTCCAAGAAGACAAGCAGCTAGGAAGGTATGAAACAAAGAGATTGACAAAGGAGGGTCAAATCCTGGATGTGGTAATCTGGGCCGCTTCCCACACCCGGTTAGAGGAAAATAAAATAGAAAATTTTGTCATCCTGAGAAACATTACAGAAGAAAAAAGGCTGGCCACCAACAACAAAATCATCATGAGAATATCCGCTGCCCTGCCGGAATATACCGACCTGGAAGAATTGATGAATTACCTTACACACGAGATCAAGGAGTTGTTAAATGTGGAAGGTGCCATTGTTTTGCTCTACGATGAGATAAAAGAAGATCTTTTTTCCCTGGGGGCCTCCTATGATGATTCAGACACCCAGGAACGGGCCAGGGAATTTCGGTTTAACTTAGATGAGGT
>CAXHYW010000673.1:0-2970 GCA_964021475.1 uncultured Desulfobacteraceae bacterium
GAGATTCTCCGGAGTGACTGGAGTTCAGACGTGTGCTCTTCCGATCTAGCCTCAATTGTGACACATTTTGGGATGAATAGTGACTTATTTACCATTGTGGATTAAGGATTACCGCTTGTTTTTCAATGATTGCGCTATTTCTCATCCTTCCCCGTGGTTGAGCTCTCAACTTTTGGTTTCTAACCCTCAAAAGTTGTGACGAATCCCCACCAGAATCCCCAATGCCGTTACAATAGAGTCCATCTGCGATGACTGGGCATTGAGTTCTTCGGCTGCACTGGCTGATTCTTCCGCAGAGGCTGCATTCTGCTGGGTGATCTTATCAATAGTCGCCACAGATTGTGCCACCTGTACGATGCCTTCGGACTGTTCTTTTGAGGCGTTGGAAATTTCAGCCACCAATCCCCCGACCTTATCCGAACTTTGGGCGACCTTCGTAAAGGCCTCGTTGGTCCGGGTAACAAGTTCGCTTCCAATATTGATTTTTTCCACGGTTTCTTCAATACGTTCAGATGTATTTTTGGCCGCTTCTGCCGCCCGCATGGCAAGGTTTCTAACTTCATCCGCCACCACGGCAAAACCAGCCCCAGCTTCCCCTGCCCGAGCAGCCTCAACCGCTGCATTTAAGGCCAGCAGGTTGGTTTGAAAAGCGATTTCATCAATGGTCTTGATAATTTTTGAGGTTTCTTCACTGGCCTTTTTGATCTCTGTCATGGAATTGATCAGTTTTCCCATTGAGTCGTTGGCTTTCATCACAACATTGCCCGTTTCTTTCATAAGGCGGTCCGCCTGCTCGGCATTCTCGGAATTGCGCTTGATCATGGAGGTGATCTCCTCTATGGCTGAAGAAGTTTCCTCCATGGAGGCCGCCTGGGTGCTTGCGCCCTCAGCCAGGTCCTGGCTGGACATGGATATCTGGTCTGCTGCCGAACTGACCTGGGTTGACCCCAGGGAAAGCCCATCAACACTTTCTCTTACCGGTTTGGTAATGGTTGATGTGATCACATATCCGAGAACCGCAGAAATGGCCAGGCCTGCAACAAAAAGTATCCATAAAAACCGTTTCAGGTTTGATGTCATGGCCTTTCCCTTTTTCATGTCTGTTTCCATGAGTTTCTTTTGGGAAAGAATCATTTGGGAAAGCTGTTCGTTTATGGCAGCGGCAGTTGGGGCGGCCTTTGTCCCGAGCCATGCATTGCCCATGTTCCACAGGTTTCCCCTCCGGATATCGAACATATTAGGATAGACACCTTCAAAGCTTGCTCTGGCATCAGAAAACAGGACCAGTGCTTTTTGTTGTTCCGGATTTAACAGGGATTTGCTGGCCACAAGTTTTTGAAAATTAAGCTCATTTTTTTCCCAGTAGGATTTAAAAACTGTTTTGAACTTATCATCCCCTGCAAGGAGAAAGGCCCGGATATTTGCAAGGGCCAGACCTGTTGTACCGCGAACGTTGGCCATAAATCCCAGCAGTTGTTTCCTCTGATCTGTTGCAGCCAGACCCAGTTCAAGGTCAATAAGTTTTGTGATTTGGGTGGCAAGAATATTACCCAAGGGAACTCCCTGCTCCAGAAGGATCTTTGTGGCCGGAGTGTTTTCTATGGTCTGAGAGATATCTTCAATCTCTTGTTGGTATTTTCTAAATTCAGACAGCTTTGATTCAATGATATCGAGGCGTTTGATATTCTCAGGATCTGTCCAGGTGGCTGATAATCTTTTTAATGTGGAAAAATTTTTATCAATATCAGATGCCCAGGCTTCGGTCCGTTCGCTTTTGAATTTGTCCTTACCAAGGAGCATCCATCCGCGAAGAGCGGCCAGGGATCTGTTCATTCCGTTTATCATCCCTAAAGACGCCTGGGCGGTTGGCGTTCTCAGGTCGATGATTCTGTCAGTGATCTTGGTAGTATTGCCTACGAATACGATGGTACTGATGATTGCAATGGCAAGGATACCAGAAATAACGCCATAGCCCATTCCGATTCTTGTTCCCAATTTCACATTTTGAAATATTTTCATAATTTTTACTCCCTAATTTGATATTTCCCTTCTATCTGTTGATCAATTTGTTATTCGTAACGGCAGATGGAAAAACCCCTCTGAGCAGTATTGAGATGGAACGATATTAACAGCCCACTTTATTTCCTGTTTTTTCTTCATCCAGCACGGTTCTGACAATTCCAGCCAGGTCTGTTTTGGAAAACGGTTTCTGGATGAAGTGTACCCCCTCGTCCAGTACGGAGTGATGGGCGATAGCATTGGGCATATATCCTGACATGTATATGCTTTTGATATCCGGATATCTGGAAAGCAGCCGTTCTGCCAGTTCTCGCCCGGTCATTTCGGGCATAATCACATCGGTAAGGAGTAACTTAATCTCGCCAAATTGTTTCTCGGTCAGCCCCATGGCCTCACTTGGCGTACTAGCGGTCAATACGGAATAGCCCAGCCCGGTAAGTATTTTTCCGGTGAGTTTCAAAATTTGTAATTCATCGTCAACCAAAAGAATTGTTTCACCACGACCCGGCGGGATGTCTATTTTTCTCTCTCTCAAAATTTTGTGAGTTTTGCCCTCATGCCTGGGGAAATAAATTTTAATGGTTGTCCCATTTCCCAATTCGCTGTAAACGTTTATGAATCCTTTGTTATGTTTGACAATGCCATAGACCGTAGCCAACCCCAACCCGGTACCCTTGCCGGCATCTTTTGTTGTGAAAAATGGCTCAAAAATATTGTTCAGAGTTTCTTTATCAATGCCATGGCCGTTGTCGCTTACTGCCAGCAGGACAAAATCCCCGGGAACAAAACCTGTGTGATCGAGACAGTATTGCCTGTCAAAAGTAATAGTTTTGGTTTCAACGGTTACTTTGCCCACGCCCTTTATGGCATCCCTGGCATTGACGCACAGGTTGGTAAGAATCTGATCGAGTTGAGAAGTGTCTATCTTGACCGGCCACAGGGTTTCCCCGG
>CAXHYW010000674.1:0-2966 GCA_964021475.1 uncultured Desulfobacteraceae bacterium
CCGGTTGCAGGAAAGCTGAGCAATAAGTTTGGCGGTGGCAATACCCTGGTGGTGGGAAGTTTCATTATGGGGGGCTCTTTTCTGTTGCTGTTGATTCCGTCTGTGGTGGCGGTTATTTTAGGACTTTTGGGGGTTTGTGCGGGGTTTTTTACCATCCATTCAACGGCGGTGGGGTTGCTGAACCGGCAACTTGTTAACAGCCAGGGCCGGGCCAATTCCCTGTATGTGATGTTCTATTATACCGGGGGGTGGCTGGGGATCACCGGTGCCGGGTTCGGGTTTGAATCCGGCGGGTGGAACGGGGTGATCTATTGTGTGGCAGGTTTTTTGGTAATTCCCCTTTTCACGGGGATTGTTGAGAAGCGGGCATCTAAAAATAGCCGGGGGTAATCCTTATTTTTAAATTCCTTTCTCTTGATTTAAACCGGGTGTGGTGAAAGCTTTATCCGGTGTTTGAAAAAATCCCGAAACTCATCCTGGCGATGGCTGACATAGAGAATGGTGCTCATGCGTTCCGCTGCCACCTGTTCCAGAAAATCCAGCACGGCCTTTCGGTTCAATTGGTCCAATCCCTGGGTGGGCTCGTCTAAAATCAGCAGTCGGGGCACCTTGATCAGGGCCCGGGCAATGAGGACCAGTCGCTGGTCGGGAAAGCTGAGCTTTCGGAACGGGGTTTGGGCCTCATGGATAAGCCCGGTTCGTTCCAGCATTTTTTTGGCCTGTTGCTCGTTTTGAGAACTATATTTTTGATAGAGGCCAATGGAATCAAAAAAACCTGAGAGAATGCAATGCAAGGCACTGCCCGGCACAAAATAGTTCCGGTGCAGCTCCGGGCTGACAATGCCCATATCCCGTTTAAGTTCCCAGATGGATTCGCCAGTTCCCCTTTGGGTGCCGAATATGCGTAAATCATTTTGATAGCAGGCCGGATGATCTCCGGTGATCACCTGGAGCAGGGTGGATTTTCCGCATCCATTGGGCCCGGTCACCAGGGTGTGGTCATTGGTGTGAATCTTAAGATTTAACCCTGTAAACAGATGTTCTCCCCCATACCCGGCCGATCCGTTTTTCAAATAAACCAGTTCGGTTCCGGTGGTGTCCTTCTCCATGGGGCGGGTGTCACCCTTATTTTGGTCCCCGATCAATTCTTTTACAGACACCTTAAAATCCGGGTCTCCCTGGTTTCCCAAGTCTTCCGGGTTTTTTGTTTTTGCCAGGGCCGCCAGGGTCGCAGCCTTGGCCCCCTGAAGACCTAAGCGGCCATCGGCAAAAAGTCCCAGATGGGTGCAAAAATCCGGGATGTCCGCTTTATTGTTCACGGTGATCAGGACCCCGATGCCCTGGCGGTGCAACAGGGCCAGTGTTCTGTTAAGTTCTGCACAGCTTTGTGTATCCAGTCCTTCATAGGGGGCCTGGATCGCAAGCCATGAGACGCCGCGTGTGATCTGGGCCAGGAGCATGAGTTTTCTGGATTGTCCTGTGCTCAATTGCCGGTATCCCTTGTCCAGGGACTCGGTCATGTTCAGGGCCTTGATCAGGTCGGCATGGAGCGGTACATTTTTCAGGAATGAACCGGCCGGGGTGCCGGGGTCTATTTTGTCCAGAAAGTCGGTGTCATCTTTTTTTAATTCCTGTTCAAATACCTCCTGTTGGCCCCTGAAGGACACAATCCCGAGATTTTTGGGAAGATCCAGGCATTCGGCAATGATTGCCGGGTTTTTCCCTTCCAGAATGGCAAAAAAGTCTTCAATTCCCGAGCGGTTGTTTCCCATGAGACACCAGGCCTCCCGGGAGGTGGCCAAAAACCTCTCAATCATAAGATTCTTAGATTGTGCGTTAATAATTTTCATGGTCCGCATTCAAACAGGTTGCCGGGGGTTAGGCAAGGAAAAAATTGTTTTTGAAAGCAGAGAGATTTGTGGTTGAATATGGCGATCTGTTTTTCTTGAGAACTGCTGTAAATATGAAGTTGAACTTGCTTTGCACTCAAGTTTGTTGTAAATTAGTTCTCATAATTTCATTAGTCTATTCTCCCCTTTTCTTTATGATCTACTATTGCTTGTTAATTTTTTTTTGCCAATAATAATTTTTGGAATAACATATGGGAAAAATGGATTCAAAAAAATTGCCCGTAATACCGTTGAAAAGATTCTTTTTTCTCGTGATAATCCCTCTGTTGTTACTTGTTAATCTGATATTCTACTGGTTATATGCCGACCAAAAAAAGCGCGAAATTTTTATCTTCACAAACAGGGCTGAAAGTTCTCTATTGGCACAAAAGAAAATAATAGAAAAATTTGCCAATAATATTTTTAGTGACCTGAATTCTATTTTAAATCATCATGAATTACTGAGTTTTGTTAACATGGAACAAAATGAATCTCAGGAATATTTGGTCCATGACTTAATCCAGTTTGCGAAGTTTAAAGGTGTTTACGATCAAATAAGATATATAAACGAACAAGGCATGGAAAAAATCAGAATTAATTTTAATAATGGACGCCCCGTCTCTGTTAAAAAAGAAAACCTCCAAAATAAAAAAAATCGTTACTATTTCAAAGACAGTATCAAGTTGGGAAAAAATAAAATCTTTATGTCACCCATGGACCTGAATATTGAAAAGAGCAAAATAGAGCTACCGTTAAAACCCATGATCAGAGTTGGCACCCCTGTTTTTGATAAAAAAGGGAAGAAAAAAGGTGTTCTTCTTTTTAATTATCTGAGTAGAAATCTTTTAAATGTATTAAGAGGTGAAAAGAAAACTACTCCCCACGTCATGATGGTGAACAAAAACGGGTATTTTTTAAAAGGGTTATCCAAGGATGAAGAGTGGGGTTTTATGTACGAGAATAAGAAACATCTAACATTTAAAAATAAATTTCCAGATTCATGGAATCTTATAGCATCCAGCGATAAGGGGTCATTTATAAATAAGCTTGGGCTTTTTTCATTTAATACGATATTTC
>CAXHYW010000675.1:0-2959 GCA_964021475.1 uncultured Desulfobacteraceae bacterium
GGCAATCCCATTGATGCTGTGGTTTATTTTCGCAAGGCCATCTGGCAGGCCGGCACCGAAGAGTGTCTGTGTCCCCAGTGTGGGAATATTAACCCGGAACAGATCTTTGATATTATCGAGATGAAAGAATTGGACGAGAAAGGGTATGCAAGCGCCCAGCGCCGTTTTTCTCCTTCGGACTGGCATGACCGCCATCGGGAAGCGCGACCAAATGAAAACCGGGTTCTTCCCAAGAATATGGCGCCACCTGCCAAAGCCCTTCAACGTCCAGGGCTCACCGGGCAGTTGGCTATTTTTTTTAAACGAAACCTTCTGGCCCGGTTGGCAAACCGGCAGTATCTGGCCATTAATTTGCTGGAGGCCCCTTTTCTGGCCTGGGTCATTGCCTCGATTTCAAGGGTTGAAAAGGCCCAGGGCTATGTTTTTGGAGACAATCATAATATCCCGGTTTATTTTTTCATGAGTGTGATTGTGGCCTTGTTCATGGGGCTGTCGGTGAGTGCTGAAGAAATTATCCGGGACCGCAAAATTTTAAGCCGGGAACGGTTTCTCCATTTGAGCTGGTTCAGCTATATCAATGCCAAGGTATTGTACCTGTGTATTGTGGGGGCCGTCCAGATGGGACTTTATGTTCTGGTGGGCAATAGTATGCTGGAAATACCCGAGTTCACTTTTCAATTCTGGCTGGTGCTTTTTTCCTGCTCGGTCTGCGCCAGCATGATCGGACTCAACATATCCTCAGCCTTTAAAACCGTGGTGACCATTTATATCATGATTCCGCTGCTGCTGGTGCCCCAGATTATCATCGGTGGCATGGTGGTCTCCTTTGATGACCTGATCCCTTCCCATACCCTTCATAACAGAGTGCCGGTCATTGGCAATCTCATGCCCTCCCGCTGGGGGTTTGAAGCCGCGGTGGTGGCACAGTTTGGCGGCAATCGTTTCCAGGCGCCCTACACCCAACTTGACGGCCGGATCAACCGAGCCGATTATATGATTAATTATTTATTGCCGGAACTTCGTTCCCAGATCGATTTCCCCTTTTTAAATGCATCCGATTCCAAAGACTCATCCCAGGTAAAAACGGCCCTGGGGTTACTGAAAAATGAATTTGCGATTCTGGCAAAGACAGAAGGCCTGGATCTTTCCTTATCGGAAAATGCATTTGACCCAAAACATTACTCGCGCAAGATTGCCAAACAATTGAAGGCGGGGTTGGCAACCCTGGTGAAATCCTACCGGGGGAAAAGGAAAATAGCAGATAAGGAACGCAGGTCCCTGGAAGCGGTTCGCATGAAAGAGATGGGCGAAGAGGGATACCAGGCGCTGGAGAAAAAATACCGGAACAAGAGTCTGGTGGACCTGGTGAGAAATCGTGATAATCTGGATGATTATCGTATTACGCCTCTCAAAATTGTCCGCCTGTCTGATCCGATTTTCACAAAAGAGTTACCCCCCTGGGGCGGGGCGCCTTTTTTTGCCGGTCAAAAACGGCTGGGCAATGGGGTGTTTTCCACCTACCTGTTTAATCTTGGGGTTTTATGGATGGCCTCCTTTTTGCTCTACGCTGCCCTGTATTGGAATCTGCTAACGCACCTGCTGGGGCTTGGCACCTCTTTTACCTTGTACCTGTATCAAAACGCGTTTAAACGCCGTAAAACCTAGGGAATTTCCGTCCGGATGAGCAGGCCGGTCAGGTAGGTACAGGTCACCATCAGGCTTTGAAGGTCCAGAAAGGTGTCTGCATTGTCATGGTATAGGAAGGAGGCATTGGCCGGTAGTGCGTCCTCTTTGTCATTGAAGTTGAAGATGATGGGGATGCGGGGCAGCGCTCTGAATCTGATACTTAGGTCATGGGAGGCAGTTGCCATAAGGGTGCCGCCAATTCGTGTGCATTGGGCTTCCAATTTTGCCAGATTACCGGAGAATGTGGTTTCAATGATTTTTGCGGTATTGGTGGTGAAGCTTGAGAATAGGGGACCTGCATTGGAAAATTCCCTAAAGGTCACAAGTTTGTTGGTGGTTTCGGGGGTCCTATCAATACGATCCGGGCACATTAGAAGATATCTTAGCAACAAGACTTTGACCGCAGGCGTGAGTTCAAGGCCTTGGGTATCCATCACCCCTTGTTTTGAAACAAGAATTTTCCGGTTAAAAAAATCAATCACAATGGATTGGCCAGCTATCGATTGGCTGGATATCCGGGCACCCAGAATATCTGCTTTTTCAGGTGAAAAAACAAATTCCTGGAATTCTAACATGCACGCCTTTAATTTTTCATCAAAGACTTGAAAGGATTCCATATTTATCCCTTGGATTTAATGGTTTGCAATTGTTTCATGAGGGTCTCATATTCATCCTCATAACCAAGAAGTTCCATCATGACCGGCGGCTTTGTCGAGTGGGCTGGCAACCGGTCACGGGTTTCTTTGATGAGGATCGTCAGGGCATCCATGCGATTTTTCAGGGTTGTGATATCTGTCATTTAATAATTTACTCCGGCCGCTTTTGCAAATTCTGAGCTATGGGAATGGCAGGGGGTAACGCCATAAACCATTCCGCAGGAGGGGCATTGGGATTCCATTATTTCCATTTGAAACGGCGTTTGACAATTGGTGCAGTCAATTTCAAGGGCGCTTGCCAGGGGGGTTGCGTTAAATCCCATCATTCTGATCTTATCTACAATCTGTTTGCCTGATTCAAAGGCACCGGAACATCCATCATGCATTTTTAATTCCTTTCTTTTATGAGGTTGGATAAAACTTACCCGAAAAATAGGGAATTAACCTTGATCTGTATCAAGAAGATTTAAAAAAAAACCCTTGAAATCTAAACTTTTGATTTCAAGGGCAAAGATCATTTTTAAAGCGTGTGCGGCTTATTGGGTTCCAAAGATTTTGGTTTCAAATTTATTTGGTTCCAAAGATTTTATCTCCGGCATCCCCTAAGCCCGGAAGGA
>CAXHYW010000676.1:0-2947 GCA_964021475.1 uncultured Desulfobacteraceae bacterium
GGAAAACTGACGGCCTGTGCCGAAGCCTGTCCCACCGGGGCCAGGGTATTTGGCAATCTTCTGGATCCTGATTCAGAAATCCGATTTGTGCTGGAAAACAAAAAAGTCTACCGGCTCAAGGAAGATTTGGGAACCGATCCCAAATTCTGGTTTTTTATTGATTAAGCGATATTCATGAAACCTTAGGAATTAAACATCAAGGATTAAATATGAACCAAGCCCAGCCGCAAAAAAGCTTCATTACCTTTATCCGGGACACCCTGTCATGGAATTTTTCAGGTTCCATCGGGTATCAGCTATATCTTTGCTTTACCCTCTGCCTCATGGTCCTAGGTCTTTTTGGATATTTCATTCAGTTCAAACAGGGACTTGCAGCCACTAACATGTCCAATATTGTGTCCTGGGGATTTTATATCTCCAATTTCACCTTTCTGGTGGGGGTGGCAGCCGCCGCGGTCATGCTCATTCTTCCCGCCTATATTTTCAATGACAAGGATCTTCACAAGGTAGTCATCATCGGTGAGGTGGTGGCGGTGGGAGCACTGATCATGTGCATGAGTTTTGTCTTTGTAGATCTGGGGAGGCCTTTGCAGTTCTGGCATCTGATCCCAGGAATCGGCCAGCTCAATTTCCCCTCCTCCCTTTTGGCCTGGGATATCCTGGTACTCAACGGATACCTGGCCCTCAACGCCCTGATCCCGGCCTATATTGTCTATTGTCATTATCACAATAGAGAACCTGTTGGCAAATACTACAAACCCTTTGTTTTTATCTCCATTGGCTGGGCCGTTGCCATCCACATGATCACCGCCTTTCTCTACCAGGGACTTCCGGCAAGACCTTTTTGGAACAACCCCCTCATGGGGCCTCGATTTCTTGCGTCGGCCTTTGCAGCAGGGCCTGCCATTATCAGCCTGGTGCTCCATGTGATTAATTCTGCCACGGATTACAAGATTGAAAACAAGATTTTCAACAAGCTGAGAATCATCATTGTGGTGGCCGCCATCATCAACCTGCTCATGCTTTTTTCGGAAATTTTCAAGGAATTTTATTTCCCCACCCACCACAGCCAGCCGGCCATTTACCTGTTTTTCGGGCTGGAAGGCCACAATTCCCTTGTGCCATGGATCTGGACGGCCATTGCCATCAACGTTCTGGGAACCCTTATCCTGGCCTTTAACCCGTTTAAGGAGCGTCAGATTTTTCTTTTTCCGGCCCTGATTATGATCATTGTGGGCATCTGGATTGAAAAGGGCATCGGCCTTATTGTACCGGGTCTGGTTCCTTCCCCCATGGGGGAGCTCATTGATTATGCGCCAAGCAATGTGGAGCTGATGATCACCCTGGGCATTGTGGGACTGGGTATGTTTGTGATTACCATGCTCTTAAAACCTGCCCTGATCATTGAAAAGGCCTATGACGAGACCCACTAAAATTACCTATCTAAAACGATATCCATCTGAATAATGACCCAGGAGAATGAATGGCCAGACAAGATATTGTCCATAAAAAAGTAAAAGTGGAAGATGCAGTGGGTCTGACACTTGCCCATGATATCACAGAAATAAGACCCGATGAATTCAAGGGTGTACGATTTTCAAAAGGCCATACCGTCAAAGATACCGATATCTGCCACCTCATGCGTCTGGGAAAAAATCATCTGTATATCCTTGACCTGGATGAGACAAGGGTCCACGAAGATGAGGCCGTGGCAGAGCTTGCCCAGGCCCTGGCCGGCAGTGGGATTGAATACCAGGAAAACCCGAAAGAAGGCAAACTTGAACTTCGAGCGGTCCACGACGGATTGGTTAAAATCAATGTGGAGGCACTCATTGAGTTTAACATGGTCCCCGAGGTCATGTGTGCCGCCATCCATACCAATACCCCGGTAAAAAAGGGCGAGAAAATTGCTGGCACCCGGGCCATTCCCCTGGTAATCCTTCGGGAGAGACTGGACCAGGCCCTTGCCATTGCCCGATCCAATGCCCCCATTTTTAAAGTGACCCCCTTTAAACACCTGACGGCCAGACTGATTATCACGGGCTCCGAGGTATACGACGGCCTGATTGAAGATAAATTTGAGCCCATCGTCAAAAAAAAGGTAGAAGCCTTTGGGTCCCACCTTGCCGAAACCATTATTCTTCCAGATGACCGGCAAAAAATTGGCGAAACCATCACCTCTTTCCTGGAAAAAGAAACCGATCTCCTGATCACCACCGGCGGCATGTCCGTGGACCCGGACGATGTGACCCGGTATGCCGTCCAGGATGCAGGGGCTGACCCGATTTACTATTCTGCCGCCGCCCTTCCCGGGGCCATGTTCCAACTGGCCTATTGCGGCAAGGTTCCCATCATCGGTATCCCTGCCTGCGGCCTCTACCACGAAGCCACGGTATTTGACATCATCCTGCCCAGACTGCTTGCCGGAGAACGCCCGGACAACCGGGATCTGGCAAGACTTGCCCACGGGGGACTATGCCTTGACTGCGATACCTGCCGGTATCCTAAATGTTCCTTTGGAAAAACCCTTTAACCCATCTGATTTAGCCTATCTGGCGGCAATGGGTCTCTTTGGTAAAAAAAAGAAGCAGAACAGACAGGAAAACCCATATCATCATGGGGATAAAGCCTGTCTCATAGGCAGAAAGAGAATAAACCCTGACCCCGTGAAGCACCTGGCCGGTCCACTGTTTGTCCAGAATCAGGCCTACCAGGGGCTGAAGCAGCATGGGACCCATCATCACCCCCATATTGGTCAACCCGGACACGGTTCCAGACAAGGATGGGGGAACCGATTCCCTGGCAAAGGAAAAACTCAAAATCATACAGCCTGAAAAAAACCCCGTTACAAAAAGCACCATGGCAAGAGGCAAAAAAGAAAGGCTCTCCTGGAAAAGAATCAAGGCCCACCCCAGGGCAGCCACCATACTTCCGACAATATACAAAG
>CAXHYW010000677.1:0-2947 GCA_964021475.1 uncultured Desulfobacteraceae bacterium
TGTCATCCCCGGCACTGCCGGTGATGATGTCTGTTTTGTCACCCCCCCGGATCTCCTTGATGCCGATGAGGGTGGTTTCAGACAGATCTATGATATCTGCCATATCAGTTCCGGCTATAGTGTCTTCACCGCCGCCGCCATCGATGATTTCAACTGTGCTTTCTCCTCGAAAATCATGGAGCCGAATGGTGTCTGCTCCGGTGCTGCCGAGGATGGTATCTTCATCTGCACCGCCGTTGAAAATGTCATAATCTTCATCCGTCCCCTGAATGTAGAAGATATCGTTACCCGCTCCGCCTTTCATGGTATCCTGGCCCTTGCCGCCTTCTAAAATGTCATGGCCGCCCCAGCCGTTAAGACTGTCATTGCCGCCCATGCCGTAAAGGTGATCCGCTTTTGCCGCGGCTGAGAATCCTTGAATGTTTGTATCATTGCCGTTGCTGCCGAATATATATTTCGCAGCAACTGAGGTGGCGGCATTTTGGGGCAAGGTGATCCCCAGACCAATATCCTCAAAATATATATCAGAATCATTCCCGTTTATTGTATGGTACAAAAACTTGGCCCGGTCTTCTACAAACTGCCCGGAATAGGTGTCGGCTTCCAGGTATCCATCCACATTCAGGTGGTTGTAATCAACCCCTGCGCCCTCGATATAAAATGGGTTGAGGTTGAGCAGGGCATACATCTGCCCCTTGCTGCCGGTCAGGCTTTCAAGGGCAGTGGTGCTGCTTTCTGTCAGAGAGGTGATCGTTGCCTCGGAAATTACCAACATAAGATCGGAAAGGTTAGCATGAAAAATATCCCGGGATGTGTTATTGGGGGCTGTCGTTTCAACAACAGGATAATCATCCTTGCCGTATATCTTGCCAATACTTGAAATTACTGCTTCCATCAGATTATTGTTTGTCGCAGGAAAAGCATTTAAAATCTTTGAGATGGTATCTGTATTCAGGTTTGGATCAATGGTGATCAAAAGGTTGTACACGGCAAGGGCATCAACCATATGTTTAATAGAATGATTGCCCCACAAACTTGGAGACTGGTCTTCGATTGTGATGCCTTCTATTGATCCGATCATCTGCCCTAAACCGGCAGTGCCGGACGGGCCCTGAAGCGCCCGGAAATTAACGATTTTATCATTGGGTATGGTTTCATCGGTCAACCCGAACATCTCAAGGAACTGCGTTGTAATATTTGTATTGTCGTCAACATCATTGAAGCCGGGAGCATTGTAGGTATAGACCGTTGATATATCTGAATCGTACTTTACAGACAGGGCCTGGGCCAAAAAGCCGCCCAGGGAATGGCCTGTGACGGAAAATCCGGAGTTCAATTTTCCATCCACCTTCCACTCTTGAACCTTGTCAAAAAGAGCAGAAAATTGTGCCTGATTTTCTGCGGAGCCCAGTATTGCAATATCGATAACATCGGTTATACGATCGTACCAATCATCTGTACCACGGATAGCCACTGTCTGGCTACCGTCAGCAGCCTCGAACAGAGTTACGGACAAGCCCGTCTGCTTAAAATAGGTTCGCTCAAAACCCAATTCGTCAATATAGGTTTCCTCCACCATACCGTCGTATTGGTCTATGACGGTGTAGGTTTCAGCTAAACTGATGGCTTGGGGTTTAGATAAGCCTTTTCCATCATTATTTAAAAGATCAGAGGTCAGGATTCCTAACTGAAGATCAATATATGCAACTTCAGCCAATTCACCATATTTCAAATATTTATCAAAATTCATTCTTTACTCTCCTTAGATGTATGAAAAACGTTAACCAAAAGCGTTATCTCTCCCCCTCTGTCTTCTGGACAGCGAAAGCTTGAACCATATGAGGGACCTGGAAAATCCCCACCACCTCTTCCATAAACTATTGACTTTCCTAATAATTTATTATCTGTTTTACGAAAAATTTTATAAATCCGTCTTGATACGTGAGGATCTGCCATCCTGTATATTGTTTTCTCAGATACAAAAATGTAGTCATTACCAAGTGCATTTTCGTCTTGGGTAGGGCGATAGAAATTTGGCTGCCCCCATTTGTTAAACATCTCCGCAGGCAACTCAACTGTCTCATAAACCGTAATCCCGCCATCTTTTGCACATAAATCCCGTACTTTTGAGTCCCAATACATCTTTTTCCCGGCAACCATCCAAAAGGTCCCGCCAAACCAGACCGAAAAGAGCAGGATGCCCGCAACTTTATAAAGATGTTTTCTTTTCCCCTCTGCCGGTTTCCACCGTCGCCAAAAGCGATGGATCATCCAGGTGATAAACAGCCAGAAAACCGGCAACACCACCAGGTAATAAAGTCCAATCACGCTGCTATCCTCCTTATTTTTTGGATATTCTCTGCCTGAATCAATAGTTTAAAGCCACATTGTAGATGCTCCCGGGAGTATCCGGGCATTACTTTTCTTTTTGTTATATGTGGTTTTCCCATAATTATTCCTTTTGCAGGATAAATTGATTTAAAGAAAAAGAGCTTTAAAATAGAAGATGGATACAGCTCCATTGTTAAATTTACGTAAACTCATCAGAGTGTGATGCATAGATACTCCCAAAAAAATTCAAGAACAAATCCGGTCTTTTACCAAGTTGAACGGGCTGAAAACTGTCATGAAAGCCCAAAAAGTATTGACCGCCGGATCTTACACCATAAATAACAGCAATAATGACGCCAACCGGATACAACCCGCTCTTTTACTATATAACATGCCGATATAGTAAACTCTTTATTTTTACCGTGTTGACCAGACCCATTTTTCTTTGATGAGATATCAACATTTTGGCATTATTAAACACGGCACCTACGGCATTACGGCCACTCACTAAGCGGCCAGAACATCGTTTCCCTGCCAGTCGTAAAGCACGTCATCCCCGTCCACCGTAATCCCGTTTATTACCGGCTCCACAACCTCGCCTTCCTTCTCTACAAAG
>CAXHYW010000678.1:0-2946 GCA_964021475.1 uncultured Desulfobacteraceae bacterium
TAGAAGACCCTATCACCACAATTTGGAAAGCGCAATAATTTATATGCCCGTCAATTGGTTGATCACCGGTTCGTTGTTCTACCCCTTTTTTACCCCTTTTGGGGAGTAGCATATTCAAAACCAATCCCCTATTATATCCAGGTACAGGCTTTTGGGGGGATACTAAAACCATGCAGCTGCCCAACCGCTGCTTCAATGATATGAATTGTCATTTATAACTTTAAAGGAGAAAAGATGAAAATATCTGAAACAGTTTTTAAAGTCGTTCTGGTCTGTGTTCTCAGCATACCACTGGTTGCAGCCTCTGCTTATGGCGGCAACCCCACCCCTGGATTCAACCATAAGATACCAGAGCAGATCATGACCCCGGACAGGGTGGAGACCCGTATTGGAGAATTGGAATTTTTTGACGGCATGCCCACAGATGCGACCATTGATAAGGTATATGAAGCCCTTGACCTCATGCGTGGGGTGGATGTGTTTTTGAACTTTATTCCAGCCGCTTCTATGGAGGCCATGAGAATGGGTATGACCGGGATCGGTGCAGACCGCTCCAATAGAATCATGATCTTTGATACCTTGATGGATTCAAACACGCTGTTTTTAACGGCAAATACCGACACGGTATATGCCTGCGCAATCATGGATCTGGAAAAAGACGGCCCGACAGTTGTTGAGATTCCTGCCGGTGCCGGTCCCGGCACGGTAAATGATGCATTTTTCCGCTTTGTGGTTGATATGGGATCTCCCGGACCGGACAAACAAAAAGGGGGAACTTACATTATTTTACCCCCTGATTACAAAGGGGATATGACACCTACCCCAAATACATTAAAAGAGGATACTCCTGCGAAAGTCATGATTGGCGGAAAGATGCAGGATGCATGGATTGCCCAATCCAGGTCTTTCAATAACTGGCTGATCTTAAGGGGGTTCCTGGTAGACGGCAAGCCGGATGCCGCCACAAAAATGTGGAAGGAAGAATTAAAAATTTATCCCCTTTCCAAAGCCCAGAATCCTCCCGGAATGGAGCATGTAAACGCATCAAAAAAAGTCTTTAATACCATCCATGCCAACAATTATGAATTTTTCAAGGAGCTGGACCATGTGATCCAGAAAGAGCCTGTTGACTTTATTGATCCGGAGCTGCGAGGCCAGGCCGCAGCCATTGGGATCATCAAGGGTAAAAAATTCAACCCGGATGCCAGGATGAAACAAATTTTAACCGATTCCGTGGCCGTTGGGAACGCAACTGCCCGTGCCATCTGGCTCAAGCCCCGTGATAAAAAGGCATTCTTTTTTGATGACAGGCAGTGGTATTCCGGTTTTATCGGCGGAGACTACAGGTGGCTTGATATTGACGGCATGCGCGGCAGAAACATGGATGCAAGAACCCTGTTTTTCTACTTTGCCACGGTGAATACCCCTGCCATGGTTCTGGAAATTCCAGGGGTAGGGTCCAACTATGCCCAGGCAGCCCGGGATAAAAACGGCAACTATCTGGACGGCAGCAAAACCTATAAGTTAAATATGCCAGCCAATGTTCCGGCAAAAGATTTTTGGTCCATTGTTCTGTATGACCCCCAGACACGGTCCATGCTTCAGACCTCCCAGGCTTTTCCAAGCATCAATAATAAAATTGATAAACTGGATTATAACAAAGACGGTTCCGTGGATCTTTATTTCGGCCCCAGAGCACCCAAGGGAAAAAAAGCCAACTGGATCCAGACCGTCCCCGGCAAAGGGTGGTTTACCCTTTTACGTCTTTACGGGCCTTTGGAACCCTGGTTTGACAGATCCTGGAAACCCGGAGATTTTGAGCTGGTAAACGAACAATGAATTTCCCGTGTGAATCGGGGGGGGGGGATGGAAACAGCAAATGAGCAATAAAAAAAACATCCCGGATGGTGGCCTGCACTGACTGCGGAAAGCTGTTTGTACGTCACAAATTAAGCAATGGAGATACGGCCGGTGTGACCGCTACGGTGCCAAACTGTTTTACAGGGCAACTGACACCATCGGCAGGACTCTGACGCTTTGTCTGACCTGTCTTATTATGTTCGTGCTGGTGAATGCCTATCCTTTTTTAACCATGCGCATTGAGGGAATTGTTCAGCAGCCCCATATGATAACGGGCGAACCGGTTATTTGAGATGGTTAAAGACCCCCCACAATATGTCTATAACGACTCAGGATGAGGCTGAATTTAAGGGCGTGTACTGGCTTTTGTAGGGCTCAGCCTATACAAATCCCACGGCCCCCCACATATGGTATATGGTCTTTTTTAAATCTTGAAATTTCAATTCAACTTTATAAACCTGTGGCGGTGTTACCGGTCATATTTCTGCATTAAACGATATATAAAACACTGCGAGCCAGGAGTTGATTTCTGGTTATAATCAAGGCCTTTCAGAAACCAAAAAATACCCCGGACTATTCCCAGTAGTCCTTCTCTCCAAATCTGGGTTTAAAATCCCAAACTATTATTATCCTAATCAAAACCTGACACAGCATATTGGGGTTATCCAAGGTTACTATGCAGGTCAATGGGGGGGGGCTGGTCGGAGCGGTGTAAATGGCCTGGGCGTCAGGAGAGAAAGAACAGGCCATTTCCCGCTTCTCAATCGATTGGGATTTAGCGGAGTGCCAGCACCCCATTGACCTGCCGGGTTGTGGCTAAAATTATAACCACAACTTTTTTGACTTGCCGCTGATCTTTCTATCTTATTCAGATCTAATTTTCATGTCAGTTGACGCTTTTGATTAAACATGGATTGGAAATCCCCACCCAAAAAATCTCTTGGATGATAACCCTACCCCATCATACGATTAATAACAATTTTATGGGATTTTCCAAACTCCATGATCTCTTCGGGTTTAAATGCCCCTGTTTGATAGACATCCATAAAGGCGGGAATAGAAAGCATATACAGAATATAAGACAAA
>CAXHYW010000679.1:0-2942 GCA_964021475.1 uncultured Desulfobacteraceae bacterium
TGATGCTTTCTTCGGTGAGGTTCTTGTTGATAATGTCCCGAAGTCTCTGGGTGCCAGCTTCCGGGGCAATGGTAAATCCTGTTTTTCGAACCGTTTTGATCAACTCCATGAGTTCCGGGGTGAGTTTTTCCGCCCGGATGGAGGGCAGGGAAATGGAATTGCACTGGCCCTGGTTCATGGCCAGCAATTGCTGCATCAAGGGGGCCAGGTTTGAATAATCCCCGGTGGAAAGTGAGAGCAGGGACATTTCCGAATACCCGGTGGATTTCAGGGAAAATTTGGCTATTTTCAACAAATCTTCCACGGACCGTTCTCTCACCGGCCGATAGATCATACCGGCCTGGCAAAATCGGCATCCCCTGGAGCATCCCCGGGCAATTTCCAGGCGCAGCCGGTCATGTACGGGCTTGGCATAGGGAACGATGGGATCCATGGGAAAGGTTTCCATGGTCAGGGCGGGTAAAAAGGCCCGTTTTACACTTGTGTAATCTTCATACAAAGGGGTCAGGGTCTGGATACCGTTTTCATCCCATTGGGGGGTAAAAAAAGAGGGGATATACACCCCTGGGATTTTTGACAAAAGTCTTAACAGGCTCTTTTTATTGTTGTCCCCACTCTTTTTGAATTCAATGACCTGATTGGCAATTTGCAGGATTGCCTCTTCCCCGTCTCCAATGACAAAGGCGTCAAAAAAATCAGCCAGGGGTTCGGGGTTAAAGGCACAGGGGCCGCCTCCGATGATCAGGGGGAAGGTGTTATCTCTTTGATCCGCATAAAAGGGGATCTTGGAAAGGGAGAGCAGGGTCAAAATATTGGTGAAGTTCAGTTCGTATAACAGGCTGATTCCAATGAGGTCAAATTCAGGAAGCGGTTTTTGGGACTCCATGGACAAACAGGGAATGCCCTTGTCTGCCATGAGTTGTTCCATGTCCTGGGCCGGGGTGAAAAACCGTTCTGCCGCGATGTTTTCCTGGCTGTTGAGAATTGAGTATAAAATCTGGATGCCAAAGTGGGAGGTGCCGATTTCATAAAGGTCCGGAAAGACCAGGCCAAAGGTCAGATCCATCTGGTCCAGGTTTTTTTTTACGGTATTAATTTCATTGCCCGCGTAACGGGTCGGGGTTTGAACCTGTGCAAGGATATCTTGATAATTTTGTCTATGCATGATAGTAAATTTATAAAACTATGACCTTTAAATTATTGAGTGTAATCAAATTTATTAATATATTATTTTTTGTGGGAAAAGGCAATGAAAAGAACAAAAATCAACATCCTGACACGCCTTGACGAATCCTCTGGCCAGGTTATGGGACAGGTTTTAGTCAAGGGGTGGGTGAGAACCAAACGTGACTCAAAAGAATTTAGTTTCATGGAGGTAAATGATGGCTCCTGCCTTTCAAATATCCAGATAATCGCCAACCAGAATTTGGAAAATTACGGTGAGATCCAGGGAATTACCACCGGCACTTCCCTTGAGGTGACAGGAGAGCTTGTGGCATCCCCGGGCAAGGGTCAGAAATGGGAAATCCAGGCCACTTGCGTTGAAATTGTCAGTCTGGCTCCTGAATCCTACCCCCTTCAAAAGAAACGCCATTCAGATGAGTATCTACGGACCATTGCCCATTTGCGGCCCCGGACCAATAAATACGGAGCGATTTTCAGGATCCGTTCGGAAATCGCCTTTGGCATCCATAAATTTTACCGGGACAAGGGATTTAAATATTTGACCGCCCCCTTGATTACCGGATCCGATTGTGAAGGGGCCGGGGAAATGTTTCGGGTCACCAGCCTGTCCCCATCGGATGTCCAAAAAGCGGGCAAGATGGATTTTGCCAAGGATTTTTTTGGCCAGGAATCCAATCTTACGGTGTCGGGTCAATTATCTGGGGAAATGTTTGCCCTGGCTTTGGGGGATGTTTACACCTTCGGGCCGACGTTTAGAGCGGAAAACTCCAACACCAGTCGTCATGTGGCGGAATTCTGGATGCTGGAACCGGAGATGGCCTTTTGTGACTTGGACGGAAACATGGACCATGGGGAAGAACTGGTCAAGTATCTGGTGGGGCATGCCATGGAACATTGTGAAGAGGATCTCTCGCTTTTTTTCAAGTTTGTGGACAAATCATTGCCCGGATTGATGGATACCCTGCTGAACCAGGAATTTGGAAGACTCTCCTATACCGAGGCCATTGAGGTGCTGAAAAAATCCAAGAAATCCTTTGAGTTCCCTGTGGAATACGGCATCGATCTTCAGAGTGAACATGAACGCTTTCTGGCGGAGGAGTACTTTAAAAAACCAGTTTTTTTAACGGATTACCCAAAGGGAATCAAACCTTTTTACATGCGCATGAATGAAGATGAAAAAACCGTTGCCGCTGTGGACCTGTTGGTTCCCAGGATCGGGGAACTCATCGGTGGCAGTCAGCGGGAGGAACGTCTGGATCGATTGGAAAAACGGATGGAAGAGATGGATCTGCCGAAAGAACCCTATTGGTGGTATCTGGATTCCAGACGGTTTGGGTCGGTTCCCCATGCGGGATTTGGTCTGGGGTTTGAACGGTTTTTAATGATGATTACCGGTGTCACCAATATCCGGGACGTGGTTCCTTTTCCCAGGACCCCCGGCAGTATTGATTTTTGAGATGGCCATTTAAGATGGCAACTGAGATAAACCCTTTGGTGTATTATTTCCACGCCGACCTGGTCCGGGAGATAGCCGAGGCCATGGAGGCTGGCAGCAGCTTTGTCGAGCTTTCCCTGGACCTGAATCTGTCTAAGAATAGGTTTGCCATACGGGAAAACTGTCTGGTTTTGGACAAGACGCTTGAGATTGATATCAAGGATCTCGCGCCTGTTGCGTCCAGCAGACAAAAGGTTTTTGCTTTAAGCTGCGACAGATCGGAAGAGCGTCGTGTAGGGAAAGAGTGTGCCTCTATGTGTAG
>CAXHYW010000680.1:0-2927 GCA_964021475.1 uncultured Desulfobacteraceae bacterium
TCTACACATAGGGGCACACTCTTTCCCTACACGACGCTCTTCCGATCTTAGCATAAAGTGAAACAAAACATTAATTTTGTTTCAAGGATATTATGACGAACTATTTTTCAGAAATGCGGTTGTTTGATAATGATGGAAGCAGATTATATTTGACCGAAACAGAAAGGGGTAAATTTCTTGATTCAGCTAAAATAGAATCAAGAGAAAATAGGGCCTTTTGTGAAGTTTTACATTATACCGGATGCAGAATATCAGAAGCCCTTGAACTATCCCCAAAAAGAATCTTAAACGGGGAACAAGCTATAATTTTTAGAAACCTAAAAAAACGAAAATACAACCAGGCTGGTAAAAAAAATCTTCCCTCTTTTCGATCTGTCCCGGTCGAAACAAGGGTTCTTGAAATGATTGATCTTGTTTTTGATTTAAAATCAAAAAAAATAGACCCCGATTCTTTGTTTTGGACAATGAGCAGGACAACAGCATGGAGAATGATCAAACGAGTTATGACCAGGGCAGAGATAGAGGGACCACAAGCCAAACCTAAAGGTTTACGGCATGGGTTTGGAATTGCCATGGTATCAGGAGAAAAGCCTTTACCGTTACACCTTTTAGCCCAAATTATGGGGCATAGCTCAACAGTCACAACAGAAATTTATACCAAGGCCGTTGAAGGTGAAAAACAAAAAATGGTTTTAAGAGCATGGAAACAATAAGCTGCCGCCCGGTGGTTGCCGTTCGTTCGCCCAGGGGCGAATTTTCCACAGAAAAATAGCCCCTGGATGATCCGGTTATCAATGTAATAAGTTGATTTTGAAATTATCTACAATTCGTACATTCATAATCATTACACCTGCAACCGTTTGTCCAGATCGCACCTTTTGTCGCGATCCAATTTTTCAGGCGGGCACCTTCCAGGTTGGCACCGCTCAGGTCGGCACCGCTCAGGTTGGCATATCTCAGTTTGGCATATTTCAGGATGGCACCGCTCAGGTTGGCACCGGACAGGTCACAACTAAAACAGGAATTGTTATCTTTTAACCTCTGCAAATGGATAGGATTAAATGCCGCTGCATGGACAGTACAAAACAGAGAGATACAAATCATCAATGAAAAAAGTTTAGAAAATCGGATCATGGATAGTTCCTTTAGAAAAAGTTGAATGCCAAAAAAGTTGCCAAATGTTTCTATCGTTAAAATGAAATGCAAATTAGAGACCAAAAATATTAAAATGGGTAAAATGTGTTCAGCAAAAAGTCAACTAATTAATATAATAAATTTCCCTTTGTCAGGCATACCACAAACCAGTTTTATTAATCGGGGATTGGAAAGTGTTCAATGTAGAGAGTGGTTTTTTTGAAACAAAATAGGGATAAACTGCCGCCCGGTAGTTTGTTGTACGTTCAAGGGTAAAATCTTGTTGGAAATAGTGGCCCCATCTTGTATTTACCATTGCGCAACACTAAACATCATGATACTATTCTTTTATGATAAAAAACTTTAAACACAAAGGGTTAAAACGATTCTTTACAACCGGTAGCACTGCCGGAATAAACCCGGAACACGCTGCAAGATTAGAGGAACGATTACAGGCATTACATACGGCCTTTGATATTCACGATATGGATATACCGGGATGGCGATTGCATTTGTTAAAAGGTGATCATACTGGCTTATGGGCCGTTAATGTAAGCGGTAATTGGCGGGTTGTCTTTGAATTTAAAGATGGTCATGCGTATGTCGTTAATTATGAAGATTATCATTAAAGGGAGGTATAATATGTCTATGAAACAACATAACCCAATGCACCCAGGAGCATTTATAAAAAGGGTTTACTTAACACCACATGGCATTGGATCAAATGAACTAAGCCGTAAATTAAAGGTTAGCCCTGGATTAGTTAGCCGCTTGCTTAACGGGAAAACGGATGTGTCACCGTCAATGGCCTTAAAACTTGGTGCCGTATTGGGTAGATCTCCTGAAAGTTGGTTACTTATGCAAGATAATTTTGATCTTTGGGAAGCCCGAAAAGAGATTGATTTAAAGGAATTTGATGCAATCGAATTTGCTGTTTAAATTTAAATTCGGTTAGAAATGAAACAGAATAAGGGATATTATGGAAGATTATAACCCACATTTGAAAGCAGCCTTTTTGGAAACAGTAGAGAATCAACTTGCGGATAACGATCCTCCAGAAACCCAAGAAACATTAGATCGGTTGATTGCTGAAGGAATTTCGGAAGGCGATTCAAAGTTATTTATTGCTCAAGCAGTCTGTGTTGAGGTTTTTGATATTATGAAACACCAAAAAGAATTCAATTTGGGTAGATATCTGAAGAATCTAAAACGACTTCCTGATGAACCCAAATAAACGCTATAAACTTGTAAAATTTGAAACAAAATAGGGGAAATTATAGGGGTCTTTTCCTCCTTCCCGGGATCGTTCAGGGGAACAATATTGACCCCTCCTGAAGCACCACCAAAAATGATGGTAACGGCCAGGGCAAAAGAACAGCTTAAACATAACAATTTAATATAAAATTATATTAAATATGAAACAGAATAGGGGAGTCTCCATTGAAACTCTTAAAATATAACAATGTGATACCGAAATAGGGGGAGTAATCTATGGCTAATAAAGAACAAATATTAGCTCTTTTAAAAGAATATAAAAAAATTAGCTCTAAAGAATTTGGTATCACGAAGATGGGCGTTTTTGGTTCCTTTGCCAGGGGTACTTTCAAGCAAGGCAGCGATATAGATATAGTTGTGGAGCTAAATAAACGTAATCTATTAAATAGGATTGGTTTAAAATTGAGTTTAGAAAAATTTCTTGGGATACCTGTTGATATTATTGCTTATCGAGAAGAATTAAGCCCTCTAGATCGGAAGAGCACACGTCTGAACTCCAGTCACTCCGGAGAATCTCG
>CAXHYW010000681.1:0-2926 GCA_964021475.1 uncultured Desulfobacteraceae bacterium
GGTGTGGAAACCACAACGGTCCTGTCTTTCATGACCGAAAGCTCCATGGGCACCAGCACATCTTCAAAATCATGGTAAACGGCAGTTGTCTTCTTTGTTTTTTCAGGATTTTCCCCAGAGGAAGGAGGCGCAGTTTCAGACGGTGTGAAAACGGTATTTAACGAACATCCAGATATAAACGCGGCCAGTAAAAGCCCCAGTCCCAATTTGACCACACCCATATAATCATTTTTCAGTCTCATTATTTCTCCAGTATTTCAGTTTCCAAAGTGTCCATTCCTTCTAAAACTATTCGGTTAAAAAGTCAAATACCACCGTTTGCTTTCAACTGATAAAAAAGCCAAAAAAAGCCAACCGTTTTTTCACCTTTGAAAAATCGGAAGTCGGCACAAGCATATGGTGATTCTCCGCCCGGATGACATATTTTTTCAAAATTTTGTCCGTTGTCAGGAGCCTCAGAAGTTCCCGGTCCGGTTTCACCCGGAAAACAGACATGGCCTGGACCGGTTCCAGGGGATTCATCCGCGCCAGGACCCCCTTAAAAAAATCTTCCCAGATCCTGGGCGGGGTTTCAGCGATGGTATCCCTGAAAAATTGAATTTTGTTCTCAACATCCTTGCGGGTGGTGCAATCTTTTAAAAAGGATTGATAGTTGACCATATAGCTTGCACGGTTAATCGGCTGGCCCACAGCCGCCAATGCCATTTGCTTGACAGCATCCTCCCCGTAGATTGAGAGCATGGTTTTGTGTTCATCAATCTCAATTTTGGCCGATTGAATTGTGACCCCATGGGTAAAATGCTTTTCAGAGCCCAGAACATAACTTCCAAACCCGGTCATCCGCACATATTGTAATCCGTCATAAACCGTGAGCCAGGATTTATCAGGTTGCCGGAAAATCTTGTTTTCAGGAGGGCAAACCCCCAGGTCAACAATTCCCATGGCCCCCATAAGAGACATCATGGCCTTGACATAGGGAAGGGTCAAGACATCATAAGTGGAAAGCCTTTGGATATATTCTTTCTCCCGGGTTACGTAACCAAATTGTCCGCCCAGTGTTATGTTCAAGCCATCGAATTCATAGGGTTCTGAAAAAGGATTAAAATCAATGCCACCATAAAATGCAACCCTGGCAATATTGATGGTGGAAATCCACTCACCCTCGGGCAGCAGGCTGAGGACCTTTTTAAAATTTTGTCGCATCCGTCGTTCATCATGGTCTGAATCAAACTCATCCATCTGCCGCTTGATAAACCCAAAAAAACTGCGGCTCCGATGGTCGAGAGATTCCTTAAATGAAAAATATCCGTTGATTTTATCTTTGATAAAGCCTGGCAGGTCTTCCAGATCTTTTGGTTTCCAGGAAGAAATCTGGCTGAAAAACTGGGCAAGAAGGTTTGTTTTCTGGTAATTGAGATCTTTATCACCATGGGTATAAAATTCATCAATCCTGCAGGCCATTGCCATTTTCTTCAAAGAACCCTGAAGAATTTTTTTGCCGTTTTTAGCAAACTTGAGGTTGCCCTGGGCAATAAAACTTAAAATAACGGGCAATTGCCGGAAAATTTCCTCTTTATTCTCAAGGATCTGTCCCCCCCTGCCCTGGATATCCGGTACAGGTTCCATATGCTTAAATCCGGGTGCAGGCAAAACCTCGGGGATAAATTCCTGCAAACCATCACTGATGGATATGGAATAGCCATCTCCCCTGCCATGGACCCAGCTCCTCTCCGTCTGGAACATAAAATAGGCGGGATCTTTTTTCACCGCCTCATGCAAGGGCATGTTGTGATCCAGATCTGAACATAAGTCAGCCCCATGGCCCTCCATGATTTGGGAAAGCTTTAGGGCGGCTGTCTGTGTATCAAAGGCTTCAAACTCCCAAACAAGCATATACAACAGCATTACCACCTGACTGGGCAGTTTTTCAAGAATCGTATTAAACAAAAAATCATCGGACACAGCAGCGGCCAGGAGCCGGACACATGCATCCTTGTTATTCATTTTAAGCGCTGCCAGTGTATTTGCACCATATTCTTTTTTATCCAGAAGATCGGGAATGTGACTCAAATAAAGTTCATACACCTTTTCCGACAAAGTAAAGGCACCAAACCTTTTGATCATCATTTCCGTTCTGTTGTGGGAAGGCGTTTGCATTTTAAGGGGCCTGGTTTGCCGTGTTCTTTGAGAAGTTTTTTCTTCCATGGAGGTATCCAGATTTTTAATTTCCATCTGACAGGCTTCCCGAACCAACGGATTATTATCAAAACGCAATTTTTGAAACAGGGTTTTTGCCCAGGTTTTTTTGTCGTCCCGGATGGTGTTTGCCACATGGCTTCTGACATTCGGACTTATGTCGGCAACCATCCGGGCAATAAATTGTTGAACTCCTGGATTATTCGGGGCCAATTCATGCACCACCTTGACCATGTTTGCCCTTTGCTGCCAGGAACCATATTCCTCAAGGCGCAGAATCGTTTCGAGAATTTTTCCATTGTCCGTAAAATAACAGCATGCCTCATAGGCCTTCTGCCGGACGTACCAGGCCAGTGGATGGGCAGAGTCAAACCCCAGATTTTCAACCAAAAGCCCCGGCAGCCTTTCCATGGTTTGAAAACCCGCGAAATGGATCAATGCCAGGAGGCGGTCTTTCATAAACCCCAGGGAAGAAAGGGAAACACTATACCGCTCCCAGGTCCATTGACCGATGCTCTCCCGTATGAGCGCGACCTCCAGCTTTTTTTGAAAACACTCTTTACACATGCCTTTGCCATCAAAATCAACCGTAAACCAGGTGGCTGTTTCTTTACACACAGGACATCTACCATGGCTGATGATCCAGGGCTCCATTGTATCGATTTGATCAAGAATATTCATCATTACGCTCCCAGCAACAGGTCAATATCTGCTTCCTCCATCTGTTTGA
>CAXHYW010000682.1:0-2924 GCA_964021475.1 uncultured Desulfobacteraceae bacterium
TCATTGTCCACGGCCATGAACCCGCCATGTTTGAAGGGATGCTGGCAGCAGTGTCCGACCCATTTTTTGTTGCCGAGGCCAAGGCCAGGGGGGCTGAGGGGATTAACCTTGTGGGCATGTGCTGTTCAGGGGCAGAGATGATGTCCCGCCACGGGATTCCCCATGCCGGAAACTTTGGTTCCACGGAAGCTGTCATTGTTACAGGCGCCGTGGATGCCATGGTGGTGGATATCCAATGTATCAAACAGGGACTGGCCTCGGTGGCCAAATGCTATGACACCCATTTGATCACCACCAACCCCCGATGTCATATTGAAGGGGCCACCCACATAGAGTTTGAAGAGCGTGATCCAAGGCACTGCACCGACCAGATTCTGACCAAAGCCATTGCCAGGTTCGGCTCCAGAAGTATGCCCGTTGAAATTCCCCAACAGGTTCAAAAAGGGGTACACGGATTCACCCATGAATACATTGAATACATGCTGGGCGGCACATTCAGGGGGTCTTATTCTCCCCTGAATGACAACATTATCAATGGCAGAATCAGAGGGGTTGCAGGGATAGTGGGCTGTACCAACCCCAAGGTCAAACAGGATTCGGTCCATGTGGCCCTGGTCCGGGAATTGATTAAAAATGATGTATTGGTTCTCCAGACCGGCTGCTCCCAGATTGCCCTTGCCAAGGCTGGTTTTCTGACCCCGGAAGCGGCCCCCCTGGCAGGCCCGGGTCTGGCTGAAGTCTGCGAAACAGTGGGCATGCCCCCGGTCCTGGGACTGGGATCCTGTGTGGATAACACCCGGATTCTCATTGCGGCCTCGGCCATGGTGAAAGCCGGTGGTCTTGGCAACAGCATTGCCGATCTTCCCGTTGCCGGATGTGCCCCTGAATGGATGAGTGAAAAAGCCCTGGCCATTGGTCAGTACTTTGTGGCCTCGGGTGTCTACACGGTGTTTGGCATTGGATTTCCCACCATCAAGGGAACAAAGTTCCATGATCTTTTATTTAACGGACTCGAACAACAGGGATATGGTAAATGGGGAACCGCAGTCGACCCCATTGAAATCGCCCATATGATGATTGCCCATATTGACAAGAAACGAAAAGAACTGGGCATTGACAAAACCAGGGAAAGAACCCTTGTGGACATGTCCGACAGGCGGGATATTGCCTGATTACTTCCTAACCCAGCCAGGCACAAATGCCTGGCTGGGTTTTCCATCCTTAAAAAACCCGATTCTCCAAACCAACAAATTGTCCCATATCGTGAAACAAAGAAATTGACAACAATCGTGGGAATAATATATAAATAAGCAAACGCACAAGAAATAACTTGGAGATACAATGGGTCGAAAAAGCATATCACACATCCGCAAACCGGAAATTCTTAAGCATACATACAAGGTGGTGGAAGAAGAAGGATTCATGGGAATGACCATCGGTAAAGTCGCCACCCGCATGGGGGTCAATTCAGGACTTTTGATCCACTATTTCAAAAGTAAGGAAGGATTAATAATGGAAATGGTGGATTATCTCTACGATTCCTCCATGACGGTCTACCTTGAAGAACTGAAAAAATACACCACGCCCAAGGAACGGCTCAACGGTTTGCTGGACATGGTTTTCGATACCAGTGGCACCATGCCCCAGCGGGATGCGGTTTTCTGGTCCTGTTACGCCATGGGATTTCGAAATGAGCAGATCAGAGAAAAAATCCAAGGATTAATGAGACGTTTCATTGATTTTGGCATCACGGAGATGGAGGCCTGGGAAGAAAACGGCCTGCTCAAGATAGCAGACAAGGAAAAGGCTGCCTCAACTATCCTGGCGCTTTCCGAAGGGTTTGGCATCCTGAGAAATTCCATTGATGATTCGGACACGTTAAAAGAGATTTGCCAATTCATGAAAAAAACCGCCTTAACTGCATTGGAAATGAAACCCACGCAATACGCCTCAGAAAAAACCTAAATTTTCACTGTTCATAAAAGAAGGGCCGCTGACAAGGAAACAAAAGAAAACAGAGTCGACAGCATAATAGCGGCCGAAGCAAGCTGGGTATCGGAATTTAGCTGGGCTGACAAAACATAGATGGCTGTGGAGGTGGGCAGACAAAAAAAGATCATGCCGGTTTTAAAGGGAATCCCTGTCACGCCAAAAAGCTTCAACATCAGAAAACCCACCAGGGGTAACACCAACAGTTTGAGCGTTGCTGAGACCAAGGACGCACTTGCATGGCGGGCAATCCCCTTAAAACTCAAAGTGCCGCCGATGGAAATCAATGCCAGGGGCAGGGTGACCGATGTCATCAAAGAAAGGGTGTTGTGCATCACTCTGGGGAATACAAATCCAGATCGTGAGACCATCAGCCCGGCCAGACAGCCTAAAATCAATGGGTTAGAAAGAAGTGCCCTGATAAAGTAACGGATCTTTTCCCCCAATCCTAAATCCTGATCTGAATACCAAATCAAAACAGAAACCGCCATTACATTAATCAAAGGGATGACAAATCCCACCAGAATACCAAAATGTCTGACACCTTCCTCCCCCAGCGTGTTCAGGACAATGGCCATCCCAATATAGGTATTAAACCGATAACATGCCTGGGAAAAAGAGCCCGCCTGGAAGTGTTGCATCCTAGTGTAACGAATAAAAACCAAACTTAAACAAAATACCAGCACCACCGCCAGGATGCCTGCCAGACAAAGCCCAGGACTAAACCCTGTGGTACCGCTTGAATTGCCTATTTTCCAGAACAGCATGGCGGGAAAAAATATATAATATACCAGTTTATCGGCTGTTTTTAAAAAGGACTGGTTGGTGATATGGGTAAGTTTTAGCAGGCTACCCAGCAAAAGAAGGGCAAACAAGGGAAATATGGTATCCAGTATGATCATGATCTGTTCTGCCCCGTCTTAATGTTAAGACGC
>CAXHYW010000683.1:0-2923 GCA_964021475.1 uncultured Desulfobacteraceae bacterium
AAGTTCCAGTCTCCCTTCTTCAAGGGTAGTGAATTGATCAACAACTTTCCAGGGCAGGGCCATGGGGTTATCCTTATCCGTTTCGTGATTGAATTTACAAGCGCTTTGCCTTGCCGGTGGTTTGTTTTGTAAACAGGCCAGCCATGACTTTTTGCTCTTTTACAAAGTTTGGATAGGATAAGTCAATTTTTTTAATTCCATTCTATGGGACATAGGGTATAATTAAAAAACATTATATTCATCTTCACTCTTTTAAAAGGCTGATTTTCAATGAATTCTGACCAACTTCTGGACGTTACCCCTGAATCTGAAATCCTTGCCCGGATTCATTCCCTGAAAATCTATATGGAAGGGGCCGGGGTGCAGGCAATCCTTTTGACCCATAAGCCGGATATTTATTATTTTTCAGGATCGGCTCAGGACTGCTATCTATACGTCTGCCTGGATCGGGAACCCCTGCTTTTTGTCAAGCGCTACCTGCCCCGTGCCAAATTAGAAACCCCCATCAAAGATATCATTCCCATCCTCTCCGTCAGGGAAATTCCCCTTAAGATTATGGATATCCATCAGAGGCTTCCGTCAACCCTGGGGCTGGCCTTTGATGTGGTTCCGGTCAGGGATTATCAATTTTACCAGGGGTTGTTTTCCTCAACTATCTTTGTGGACGGAACCCCTTTGGTGGAGGCCTGCCGCGGGATTAAATCGGTGTACGAAATTAAACAGATGGAAGCGGCGGCCCAGGTTTCCAAAAAAACCTTTGATTTTGTGGCCCAAACCCTGGCCCCGGGAATTTCTGAAATGGAATTTTGCGGTCATATAGAAAGCTTTGCAAGGAGACACGGTCACACAGGCAAGCTCCAGATGCGCCATTATCGATCAGAGGGGTTTTCTTTTCACCTGATGAGCGGAAAATCCGGAGGGCTTTCGGGTGCACTGGATTCACCGGTCTGCGGGACCGGTACCTGCACTGCCTATCCATTCGGGGCAGGGCCCAGGCTTATCCGGGAAAATGAGCCCATTCTCCTTGACTTGGGAACCATGGTCAAGGGATACCACATGGATGAATCCAGGATGTTTGTCCTGGGAAAGATGGAACCTACCGCTATGGCAGCAAGTTTGGACGCCCTGGAAATCCTTAATCTTGTTCAGGAGGCATTGAAGCCCGGTGCCGTTATGGGGGAGATCTTTGACGCCACGGTCAGATCGGCCCAAAAAATGGGTTATGAACAGGAATATCTGGGGCTTCCCCATTTGAAATCCCGGTTCGTAGGCCACTCAATTGGCCTGGAATTGGTGGAAAACCCAATGCTTGCCAAGGGCAGAACCACGCTGCTTGCGCCGGGTATGGTGTTTGCTGTGGAGCCAAAGTTTATTTTCAAGGACCGGTTTGCCGCTGGGGTTGAGAGTGTGATGCTGGTTACCGACACGGGCAGTCGGTGTTTGAGTCAAACAGCGCCCCGGGTTTTTTGCTGTTGAGGCTGTAGGAAAAGCAGTAGAATTATTTGTCCAGATACTTGAGAACAGCCCGCAAATGCATGACATTGCCTATTCACTGGGGCTTTTACTGGTTGAGCAAAAAAATAATCGAACTTTTTCCCGACAATAAAACCGGATATGATATGTTAAAATATGCCGCTGCCATGAAACAGAAAAACAACAGATCCAAAGATTAAGATTTTTTCAAAGTTACTGAGGGTAGTTCCCCAAAATAACGTTGATAATCTTTGGCAAATTGCCCCATGTGCCAGAACCCAAAAGAGTTGGCAATTACGTTGATCTTTGTGGCGGATGAATCTGCCCGCAATAATATTTTGCGGGTACAATTTAGCCGGTATGCTCTGATATAGGCTTTCGGCGTGATCCCAAAATGTTCTTGAAAAGCATATTCCAATGTCCGGTCACTGACACCTGTCATCTGACAAAGCCCGCCCACGGTGAGATTATCCCCGACCAAGGTTTCAATGCACGACAGCGCCTGCTTTAAAGCGTAATTTCTGAGCCGGGATGAGGGTATGCGAGTTTCAAGCCGTCCGTTGACCAGGGTTCTAAAAAGCAATTTAGGAATATTATACTCAAGCTCGGGAAGAAACATACGACGATCCGATTTAGTTTCAGAAACAGACAGTATTTTATTAATCCGGTTTAACTGCCGGCGCAGGTTTTTAATTTCTACAGGATCGCAGGTGAAGCGGTCAGAAGTTTTTATCAGATCCTGTATTTCAGGGAACCCACTCATCCGGCTGATGTTATAGAGGTACTCTTCCGGTGCCGAATAGATCAGAACTGAAAATTTATGATTGGAGATGCAGTCAATTTCCGAGCCGGGAGAATATAGCATGATATCATTGGGTAAAAGTTCATGGCCGCGCCATTTGATCGATATAGAAGGGTTCTCTAAAAGGGCAAATGACCAGAGTTGCTTGGGAGAACTCCCCCGCTGTTCAATCTTTCGGTTTATCCGAGTACTGGAGAACTGAAGGTTTCCGGAAATGAACTGGGCTAAATCTGCCCGGAATTCACCCCGGTCAAGTTGGAAAAAATCAACATCCCATGCTCTTGCCGTATGGGCAAACAACTCTAAATCTTGGAATCTATCATTAATAAACGTTGGGTTTTTTGGAATAGTTGACACCTCTTCATACTAATTTTTAAACAGTTTTTCGAATTTTTGATGTCCTGTAATTATTATGTTGCGTATCATAAAAAAAAGATACGAGTCAACCTTTACGAAATCAAAATCCATGGGATAAACAAAAGGAAATGACAACATGATCAGCATCCGTCAGATTTTTTTTCTTATTCTTTGTAAATTTTTTCTTATTCATTCCAAGGCAGGTCGGTGCCGTTTATGAATTAACAATAGATAGCGGCACAAGATCGGAAGAGCGTCGTGTAGGGAAAGAGTGTGCCCCTATGTGTAGAT
>CAXHYW010000684.1:0-2919 GCA_964021475.1 uncultured Desulfobacteraceae bacterium
GCATTTATTCCCCCAGCCACAATTTAACAGTATCCGAACGTCTGCTTTTCGGCAACATGAACATCCGGTCAAATTTTCTCTTATCAAACCATTCAACGATTTAGGCGTGGCATCAAATTAAAATCTCCCGGTGCAGGGTTGCAGGGGTTTCAAACAATCGTAGGGTGCGTCAAGCTCTATGCTGAAATGCTTTTTAAGCGCATCAAGGTAAGCTGGGCTGTCTGGCAGGGTCTGTACTTCTTCCTTGCCGCTGGTGAAGATTTTCAATGTCCGGTCTATCAATGTGATTTCCCCTGCTGGAAGGGGACGCGCGGCAACACGGGAAAAGGTGAAAAATGTATCAGGACTGGTGGAGGTGTAATGGTTTCCGTAGGCAATATCTGCAGGACATACATGACCCAGGTCAAAACTGTATAGGTTTTTCCACTTACCATCCTCAAGGGTCTGGAGCATGGTGCCGAAAACACCCCCGTCGGTCAGGCGTATGGTCTGTCCCTCATTTGTGACAGGGCTGTCCAATTCCATGGGAATGGGTATGCGGGGGGAGTTCCCCCCAAACCCTACATCTGCCAGCCAATCTCTGCCATCAATGGAAATTAGCTCCAGCTGGTGCCCCCGGCCCGAGGGCGTTCCTGTCAGATGGACCCGGGCCAGCAGTGCCCGGGCCTTGAATCCAAAAGCCTTAAGTGCCTGCAAAAACAAACTGTTTAACTCAAAACAGTATCCCCCTCTTTTTTTAAGGACCAGCTTATTGAAAACAGCCTGGGGGGTAAGATCGATGCCCCGTCCCAGAATAATATCGAAATTCTCAAAGGGGATGGTGTAAAAATGGGCGTGGTGTAGTCTTGCCAATGTGTCCAGGGACACATCCATGGGACTGCTGAAATTGATGCGATCCAGGTACGCCTCTAAATCCAGTTCATAGGAACTCATAATTATGCCTCCCTGTCCAGTGTCTTTTTATGCACAATGCCCATATGAGAGTCTTTTTCCTTTCCAAAAAGCATGTAAGAAGTAAAAATCAGGTGCTGACTCCGGAGTCAAAATTTGGGGCGGTTTTTATAGGCTGATGGGCTTCCATACCCCCTTGTCACACCAGATTCTTGAAAAGGGAGCACCCGGGGGCAGAATCTTCCATGAAAGCCCTTCCGCATCAATTTGCTCATTAAACATGGGGTCCCAGGGTTCTATGATGACCGGTCCATTGGGAGAGGTCAAAAGTCTTGGAACAATGGGGTTTCCCCAGGAACGGTTTTTGATCTCTTCCTTGAGTGCATCCAGGTGGGGAATGGTCGATAGTTGGGTCAGGGTCACCACTGCCGGCGGACTTAAGGGGGTTTGGGTGCTAAAATTTTGTTCCAGTGCTTTTTGGGGGGTGAGCCAGATTCCGTGTTTGGTTTCCCGGTTATCTGGTTCACAGGTTTGATTTTCTGGCATGAAAACAATAAAAAACCGGGTGTCAAACCGCTGTTTCATCTGTTTGGGGGTGATCCAGTGGGACCATCGGCCAAGGCGTGTGAAGGATAATGTCCAGTTTTCCTGGATCATTTTGGTTCGAAACCAGGAAGATGGCAGATCCTTGTTGAGCCGAAGCCTTGCAATGTTCGCAAAATCATTTTGAGTTTTATTTTTAGTGTCAGCGAGTAAAACTCCGGCTTCCTCAAGGGTCTCCCGGATGGCAGCAATGCTGAATCCAAGGGCATCTGCCGGTGAAAATTCCTGTCCACCCAGCAGGTTTCCTATTTTGTCTGCGGGCATGTCGATGTGGGGCGCCCAGGTCTCAATCCCCCTGTCATCCTCCTCTACCACTCCCCCGGGAAAAACATAGAGCCCGCCCATGAATTTGGATTTTGAACTTCTTTTTAGAAGATAGACCTCAAGGGCGTTGTCTTTTTGTCTTACCAGGATGATGGTGGCGGCTTTTCTTAGTGGCGGCGTGGTGTTTTCTTTTTTTGTCATATTTTCTCCGGGTGGAATGTTCCAGGTGGTTGTGTCCTAATATAGGGGGAGATATTGTCAGGCGTCAATAATAAATAAGGTATAAATGATAGAAAAAATAGCAAAAATTTAAATCCTAAAGGACCTATCCCTATAACTTTTGAAAAAGAACGCTTTTCAATTTTGGAAAAGTTTATCATAATCAATGGTGTTGGGATCAAATACCATTCTCCGGTTATGCCGGTTATTAAATAAAGAACAGGAGGAATATGCTTAAAATAGGAGAATATAATGAGTTGGTTGTGGATAGCCGGGTTGATTTTGGATTGTATTTAGATTCGGATCAAGGCCGGATTTTATTGCCCCAAAAATATGTTTCAGATGAGTTTAAGATAGGGGACCTCATTGAGGTGTTTATCTATACGGATTCTGAAGACCGCCTTGTGGCAACCACTTTAAAACCAAATGGGATTGTTGGGGATTTTGTTTTTCTCAAAGCAAAAGAGATTGTATCATTTGGAACCTTTATGGACTGGGGACTTGAAAAAGACCTGCTGGTTCCCAAGAGTGAGCAGCAGGAAAGAATGCTTCCCCCCCGGAAATATCTCATCAAGCTCTGCTTTGATGAACAAACCGGCAGGGTTTACGGCACCGCAAAAATATCGGCCAATTGTGATAAAGATACCCAGGATCTTACCGCGGGTCAGCCAGTGGATCTTTTGATTCATTCCATTAGCGAAATTGGTATTATGGCCGTGGTGAATAACCGATATTTTGGTATGTTATACAAAAGTGAGGTTTATCAGGACTTGGCCATAGGAGATCGGTGCAAAGGGTATATCATGCGGCTTCGGGAAGACAAGAAAATAGATCTTACCCTGAAAGAACCGGGGTATAATTCTGTTAGAGGTTCCGGGGAAACCATTGTCACTATATTAGAAGAAGCAGGGGGGTTTATTCCCTGTCATGATAAAAGTTCAC
>CAXHYW010000685.1:0-2916 GCA_964021475.1 uncultured Desulfobacteraceae bacterium
ATTCTCCGGAGTGACTGGAGTTCAGACGTGTGCTCTTCCGATCTTGCCCATGATTGACATAGTCGTCCATGGGAATAGAATCAAGCTTGGCAAGATTGATGATAATATTCCCGTCATTGTAAAATCCATTTTCACAATGAGCCAAAAGCTGTTGCAATCGTTGGAGAAGACCCTCTTTATTATGGATATTCAAATCTCCCTCATCCACTGTAAAGGAGGTGAAGATTTGTTCATTGATAAGTTTCATAAGAATCCCAATCTCAGATTCATCAAAGCTATCCTTGATCAAAAAAAGAAGATTTGATGTGATATGTCGTAATTGAGACTTAAATTTTGCGATCTGATTTTCACAGATATTAATTTTCTGCTCTATTCGTTTGGCAGGATCAACAGAAGATTTCGCCAGCTCGCCAATTATTTTATCCCTTTGTTTTTCAAGGGAAGCCAATTGTTCCTGCCGGATTTCCAGGGAAGGAGAAAGCTTAAAATGAAACTCCTTTTTTTCCAGAGCCCCCAGTCTGTCTTTCAAGCCTTCCTTTAGCTTGTAACACCTCTTGAATTGATCCCCTAAAATTTCAATTTCCTGTTCAGTTTTAATGATCGAGTTTTCAATTTCATCAAAATCCGTTTTTAATTTTACGATGGTAGCTCGTTTGAGATCCCGATCTTTTTGATACCGATTTTCAATGGTTTTATAGGCGGAGGATAAAAATTGACCGAGACTGTCATGTGTCTCTTTCAGCTCGCCCAACCTTGCCACCTCTTTGGAAATACTTTCAGCGGTTTCAATCTTATTTCTGTCCTTCTCAAAGGACTGGTTATACTCTCTATACTCGGTCATAAAATCACCGGAAACCGTATCCCAGCTTGGCAAAAGGGCATTGATCAAAAACATTTTGACCTCTTCCAGACTAAAGTCATTCATGTGGAGAAGGTTTTTAAAAACATTCATGAACAACCGGTAATTTTTGTCCGTAAGGCTTTTGAGCCGGAAAAGACCAATGGAAAACTTTTCATTTCCCTGGATTGTTATCTCCTTGCCGATCAGCGCATCCTGCATCTGTTTGGGCTTCAACCTTTTCACCCAGACATCGGTGCGCCCCAAATGCTTTTCAAGTTCTTTCAGGGTTCTTATGGCTTTTTTATCCTCTTCACCCGGGTCATCCACTAAAAAATCTGAAAGATCCAACTCTTTTTTAAATGCAAACAACTGATATTCATAACCTGAAAGCGGACCGTTACCAGCAGCACCTAACACATACTTCCCATTATCCGTCAACACCTCGGACAACACATAACTATTTTCATAGGGGAAATAATATTTCAGGGTCTCTTTCTCGCTTTTTGGAAAAACCATATCCCGCCGGTTGCACAGGAAAGGAAACTGAAGCGCGTTAATGGCGGTTGATTTTCCCACATTGTTTGTGGCTGAAATAGACAAGGGCCTGTCAAGGGGAAAATCACCCAAGGAATAGCTCTCGGTATTCAACAACACCAATCTACGGATACCGTAATGGATGCTCGGCTTCATTTCTATTCTTCCTCAACCGGGTACTCGGATTTTAAGGGTTCGACAAATTCCGCAAACAATGAGGTAAACCGTAAGACTGACTTTTTGAACATGATCAAATAATTATCCCGCAGTTCTAAAAACCCATATTTTTGCAGCCGGTTAAGAACCTTTATCAAATCGGATTCATGTTTGATATTTACCTTTTCCATGATTTGCCGATACTGATCCACTTTTAAGTGGGGCAGATCCTTCACCAGATAATGATCCTCAATAATGGCTGAAACCGGGTCCTTTCCCTGGTCTGCCAGAAAATCATAGAGCACCGCCATGAAAAGGGTAAATTTTTTGCTGACCCTATTCACCGAGACCCGTTCTTTATTCGGCTCAAAATAATAGATACCGCCATGGCCTTCGCAAAGGAAATACCCCAGGGAATTAAACAAATCCCTGTATTGCCCCTCACGCCCTGTTAAGTCCGCCCAGAGTTCTCCATCATCAATACTTAAGTGATACCCACTGGAAAAATGATGAAATAATTCTTTAACAAAGCGTAAAGAGGTAATTTCTTGATCATTGGTGTTCATAATGTTCCACCCCTATATTCAATCCGTCAATGACATGGGTTTTTGTTTGGTAACGCCTGTTTCCTGCTGTATTCACCTTTAGGCTTTTCTCGGTCATCATCAGCAGGATAATATCTAAAATTTTCCCGGTGGAAAACGCCGGATATTGGTCAATGGCCCATTGCACGGCATCTGTAATGGGCAGGTTGGCTAGGATATCATTTAACACCGCATACCGGTTCAAAGGCGGCACCCTGTTCAACATATTTTGTGCCCTTTCTTCACCCGGGACAATGGAAATTGACGGCGCAGGATTTTCTTTTATATCCTTGAACCCGGCAAAAAACTTAAGCAACAAAGTATCATTGCTCAAAAGGGGAGACCGTTCCTTAAAAAACCATTCAATGGTGGCTGTTTTTTCAATAACCCTAAATTTATTTTTCCGGGCATACTCTAAGATCACGGAAGTTCCCCGGGTCACTTTTGAATTCAGCCTTGCAATCTCATACAGGGGCTGCAAAATTTCCCTGGACAATCGAAAGATTTGGATGAGATTTGCCTTCATATCCACAACCATGTGTTTGGCCATATGAACATTTTCCTGCTCACTGATCAGAACCCCGGTCTTATCAAGAATATCACTAGCCCTTTCAAGGCGGATAACCACCTGGTCGGTATTGGCATCAAAAGCCCCCCAGGGATCAATCAGTTCTCCCATGGGGGTGATATAGTGATCCCAGGTTTCAAGCACATCGGCGTAGCGCTGTTTTAAGGGAATAATGGTACTTTTCTTGTTTGATTCAGCCACAATGTTCTGGATGGCCTTATAATTATGAAGGG
>CAXHYW010000686.1:0-2907 GCA_964021475.1 uncultured Desulfobacteraceae bacterium
ATTTCTCAATGTCGTCATCCAGGTTGCCGATGGCAATCTGAGCCGCATCTTTTTTATTAAAAAACAAAGAAGGACTTGACGCAAGCGCCGCATCCATACCCGCCTTTACAATCCTATTTCTGGCAGCGGCATCATTTTTTTCTTCATCTTTTAAGTCAAAAGGGACAATGTCCAGGAGCAGTACGTTTACACCGGCACCGGCAAGAAGGGCAGCAATACCGCCTCCCATGATTCCGGACCCGATGACTGCAGCCTTTCTGATTTTTCTTACCATGATTTCCTCCTACTATTTATGAGTATGCATCACATCACTTATGAATGAGTATTCATTTTTGGTTTACAGAAAAACACCGGGGTTGTCAAGGAAAAATATTTTATGAATACCCGGGAAGGTCGGGATAAAATACCATTCAATTTCAGAGATTTAGACAAAAAGCATACGCATAAACATCTGGGGATAACCAGGGGTGGTTTAAAAAGACCTTTGAATGAATTATCATTCATGAATAAATAACAATGGATCCTTGAAAAAAAAAATTGAATTTGATACGGTGACTCCTCATTCTTTAAAGGGTATTATTAAATTGGAGAGGCACCAATGTACCAAACACCAGCAAAATCAAGATCATTTTCTGCTCTGAATATCGGCTCAGTTGCAGGCATGATTGCATCCCTCCAGAAAGAATCCGGGGACATTCCCTGGCATATTGACGGGAAAACCGATCCCTGGGATCTGGTGGAATCCATTATGGGATTGAATATCGGGGGGCATTATGAAGAATCCCGATTGGGATTCCATTGGTTAAAAGAAAATCAAAACCCCGACGGGTCATGGTTTTCTTCCTATGTGAATGGCGTGCCGGAAGATAAAACCTGTGAGACCCATATGGCCTGTTACATTGCTGTGGGACTTTTTCATACCTATTTGATTACCCAGGATATTCCGCTGCTTGAAAAATATTGGACCACCATGGAAAATGGAATCGAGTTCGCCCTGAATCTTCAGACCGCAACAGGCGAAATCTATTGGGCCAAAAGCCCCGAGGGGAAAGTCGATCCCATGTCCCTGTTGGCCGGTTCCAGCTCCATTTTCCTGAGCCTTAAGTGTGCCCTGGCCGTTGCCACTGTACTGGGGAAAGAAAAATTATCCTGGGTGCAGGCCTTTGAAAACCTGGAAAATTCCATCCAAGAAAATCTCCATGTATACAATGTCAGTAAATCCCGGTTTTCCATGTACTGGTTTTATCCGATTCTTAGCGGAGCGCTTCGGGGCGAGAAAGCCCAGGCCCGGATCGACAAATACTGGCGTAAGTATATGATCGAAGGCCAGGGGACTCGATGTGTGTCTGATCAGCCCTGGGTTACCATTGCAGAAACTTCGGAGCTGGTGCTTGCCCTGAATGCCATGGGCAATACCCACAAAGCCCGACTTGTCTTTTCATGGATCCAGGACCGGGTCTATGATGACAAAACCTTCTGGTGCGGCTATACCTATCCTGACATGGTCATCTGGCCCGAGGAAAAAATTTCCTGGACCAATGCGGTGGCACTGATGGCGGCGGATGCCCTGTACCATCTGACCCCTGCAGCACGACTCTTTGATCATTCCGCCTGGCAGGATCATCAATATCTGGGATTACCCAATTGCTAAAAGATCAGCGGCCCTATTATATTAAAAATGCCTGGTACCGACTCCAGGATTTTTATGTCCGCCATTACCTGGTCCCCCAGCTTGCGGCTTTAGGCCCCCACTCCTTTATTGTCAAGCCCTGGCACATTGAAGTATTTGGAGGACCGGTACGCATTGGCAGCCATATTACCCTTTTGGGGTGTTCCGATAAAAAAACACGGCTGACGGTGTGGTCGGAGCGTTCAGACATTGACGGCATCACCATTGGCGATCATGTGCTGATTTCTCCGGGGGTGCGGATCTCTGCTGCCAACAGCATCACCATTGCAGATTCCTGCATGCTTGCAAGTCACGCCTATATCACCGATTCCGACTGGCACGGCATCTATGACAGGTCTCTGCCCCCCAAAAAGTTAAGCCGGGTGGTTCTGGAGGAAAATGTGTGGATCGGGGATTCTGCCATAGTGTGCAAGGGTGTCACCATTGGCAAAAACAGCATCATTGGGGCCGGATCCGTGGTCACCTCTGATATTCCGGCCAATGTGATTGCCGCGGGGAATCCCGCCCGGGTGATTAAACAACTGGACCCGGACAGAGGAATGATTACCCGGAAAGACCGTTACGCGGATACGGAAAAAATGACCCAAATGCTGAACACCTCTGAAAAGGAGTCCCTGGCAGGAAATACCTTGTGGGGGTGGATCCGATCCTGTTTTTTCCCAAAAAAAGAAAATTTATAATTTTTCATTCAAACAGATTTCTTTGCTTGGCAGGCTTTTCTCAACTCGATTTCTTTTTCTTTTCGTATCAAAATTTCACTATTCAGCGCTTCGTTCAACAATAAAAGCTCACCCGTCCGCTCTTCCAGCCGGGTTTCAAATTCCTGGTGGGATCGTTTCAGGGCTTTTTCCGCATGCTTCCGCTTATTGATATTCCGGGAGTTAACGACCATTCCCTTGATGGACGGGTGTTCCAAAAGATTTTTGCTGACGGCCTCCAGGGTACACCAATACGCCTCTTTGTGCCGGAAACGGGCTTCTGTGGGCTGGGTCTTGACAGCAGATTTGGCCCTCAAATGAAACCGATGGTAAAGAGCCTCTTTATCTTCCGGATGAATAAAATCAAAGGCATTAACCCCCATAAGTTCTTCCGGTAAATATCCTAAAATCCGCTGGGTGGAAGGGCTCACATAGGTAAAAATTCCTTCCGAATCCACAATCCAGATCAGGTCACTGGTGTTTTCAATGAGGGCACGAAAGTGTTCTTCACTGTCCCGC
>CAXHYW010000687.1:0-2906 GCA_964021475.1 uncultured Desulfobacteraceae bacterium
TGTGGGAAATCTTCCGGTCCTTGTTTTCGGAACAAGTGGAAAAGCGTTCGTGTTTTATGATAGCGGGCAGCTGGGTGATAAGGGTGATAAAGAAACGTTTAAAATCAATGGGACCGGTGGCAGCTTTACCCACCCGTGCATAGGTGGCCTGCATATCCTTAAGAAACCGCCTGACGCCAAGAAAAAAGACCAGGGCGACTCCCAGGGACAGGGGAATGAAAATAACCTCGATCAGGAGCACGGGGAAAAAATGGGCAAAAACAATGCGTTCCCCTCCTGGAGACAGATCCATCAAGCCGGTAACAAGCCCCATGGTGATGATGATCAGTGCTGGAATGATAAAAAGCCATGGCAGCTTCCGGCTGTCATTGAATAACTTGTGCATGGCCGCGGGTTTTGAATATTCCCAGATGGACATCTTTCTCAGTGTACTCAGCACATCACCCGGTCTGGCATCCCGCGGGCAAAGTGTGGAACAGTCCCCGCAATTGTAACAGAGCCAGATATCGGGGTTTGCGAGGAGCCGGTCCTTTAACCCCCAGGAGGCATGGATCATCTCCTTTCTGGGAAAAGGCTGGTCATCGTGAGACATGGTACAAGCCACCGAGCAGGTGGCACATTGGTAACATTTTTTAAGATTCACGCCTGATTCTAAGTTAACTTGGGCAATAAAATCCAGATCAGGTTCAATAAAGCCTAATGAAGCCATAGCAATACTCCTTAAATTACAAAAGGGTCTGTTCAACAAGGGTTTCAAGCAAAGCGGCCATTTGGTCGGGGTCTGTCATTTTGTCACGTAAAAAGCAATTGACCAGAACAAAAAAATAATTAGACATTAGGGCAAGCGCCAGAATATGGCTGTCCCTTGCAGGGTTGATTTCGCCCCTGTCCTGGGCTGCCCGAATCAGCTCCGCCATCTTCATCGCATAGGCATCATCAAAGGCATTGATCTCATCCAGCCATTCCCGTTCATAAAAAAACAAATGGCTCAAATAGGCCCGAGAGAGGGAATAATGGGTGGTATAAAAAATGAAAAATTGTTTTGAAATATGGACAAAGGTGGTCTGGAAGGATTGGTTATCAGGCACAGTGGTCATGGCTTCCTGGTACCGATTTTTCAAATCATCTGAAAAGGCCGCTGCCAACATGGACAGCTTGTTGGGAAAATGCTTGTAAATGGTCCCAATGCCGATCCGTGACCGGGCGGCTACATTTCGGATAGTTACTTTGTCATAGTCTTGGGTTTCAAAAAGTTTTCTGGCACTTTTTAAGATCAAGGCACGGGTTTGGGCCTTCTGAACTTTTCGTCGGTTTCCTTTTGGTTGTTCCATCTCCACCCTTTTCAACAATACGTTATTTTAAGAGAACACGTTCACTCAATATAACGTGTTATTTATAATGTCAAGAAAATTACCCTATTCATATCCACGGAAAGTCCATTTCGGTTGGAATGGCCCAAATCCTGATCCGAAAGCAAGAATGCATTTGCACTAACAATATAAATAGCCTATGCTGATTTATACGTATAAGGCATGGTATCAAATCAAAATCGCCAGCATAAAATCTTAATAATACAGATCTCTCAATGAAGACGGATTTTTGTTACGGGGAGAAACGAAAACGCCCACAAGAAGATTTCATGATCATTTTCAAAAAACAGCCAAGAGTTGTCAAATCTATATGAAAAATTCAACAGGGGACAAATGAAACAAGCCAATTGGATAATTCTTATAGCGGGATGCCTGATCATTTTTGTTGTTATGTTATTTTATATTGATTCAAATAGAAAAACACCACTTGTTTTAACTCCAAACTTGCGGGAACATCCTATCTATTCAAAATATGAGTTTGACCATACAGATCGCACGATCCGCATTGGAACTCAGCCTCTATACCTGCCAAGCAGCCTGATAATGGAAGCACTAAAGAGAGATACCATTTTGAAAGAAGAACTTTCAAAGAGGGGTTTTAAGATTGTTTTTTATGATTTTCTCAAAGGGAACGATCTTAATTTTTTTCTGACAAGAGGCGATCTTGATGCGGGCGTTGGAGGAGATATGCCAACACTTACTGCAGCCGCAAAACTTGACATTGTAATCCCAGCACTGATCCAGAGAGGCTTTGTCTCTATTGTAGCGAATCGGCAGATGTTGATCGAAAACCTGAAGGGAAAGCGTATCGGATATGCATTCGGTTCTAACGCGCATTATGCCCTAATCAAGACACTTGCATCCGAGGGGCTTAGTGAAAATGATGTACACTTAATACCCATGGATGTCACACAAATGCCCGAACGGCTGAGTAATGGAGAGATTATGGCTTTTTGTGCCTGGGAGCCTACCCCCACCATGGCATTAAAAAACTATACAAAAGCTAAAATTATCCACCAACGTCTTTCATTGGGTTTTTTCTATTTCTTGGATACTGTTTATCAAAAACACCCAGGGGCTGTCTCCCTCATTTTAGCGGCTCAAGTCCGTGCAATCAGTTGGATGCAGGAAGAAAAGCAAAACCTTCTCTTGGCCTGTGAATGGGGCCTTGCTGCGGGTGAACAAGCATTTGGAGCAAAAATAAATCTTTCAACAAATGATATTGCAGCGATTGCCATGAAAGATATTTTAGGGCAGATCCAAAACCCCGGCATTGCCGAAGACGATATTAAAATAAATGGTCCTCTTCACCAGGAGTTTATGTTTTTAATAGATATTGGGAAAATCCCGGCTTCTTTGTCATGGCATCAAACACGCAATAAATTTACGCCCGAAATTCTGGACATGGTTTGGGCAAATAAAAATAATTACAGACTGGATGAATTTAAATATCAAAACGGCAGCACGAGCCAATAGTTCGAAATAATAACACGATACAATAGTACGATACGATAGTACGATCCGATAGCATCTTTT
>CAXHYW010000688.1:0-2905 GCA_964021475.1 uncultured Desulfobacteraceae bacterium
TACACATAGAGGCACACTCTTTCCCTACACGACGCTCTTCCGATCTTGCCAACAAGAGGATATTGAGCTTCAATCAGAGGCGACGAGTTTGATAACCCAATGACTACGCCAGTCAAGGGAAAAATCTCTGTAAGCCCCTCACTGCCACCTGTTTGGGTTATCATGAGTTTATCTGCGGAAATAGGACGACCGTCTTCAAGTTGTCCAGATAAAGAGTATAGGTCTGAAATATTGAACTGATTAGAAAATGGATCAGCGGAGGCCTCTTCTTGTATTAGCAAAAGAGTATGTGAAAATTGTCTTTGAAGAATGAAGTGCGATTCGACCCGGGATTTATCTGAAGTAAATATGCCTTTACCTTTAAAAATTATAGATTCAGATTGATTCATTACATCCTTATTCCGGCCGAACATCGCTTTTAAGCAAGCGCGACTTGTTGCGATCCGCTGTAAAAGCTTTGTTCTAAGAGTACCCATTTATATTAATCTCTGATTCTCTCAATTAAGGCATTAACGTTAACACCAATTCCAAAAAAATTTGGTTTCAAATCGATAATTTTATTTCCTTCAGCGAGCAACCTCTTTGCATCTTCAAAACACTCAAGAAACTTAGGGTTTTTCTCTAAAGCGAAATTTGATAACGACCTAAAGAAAGTATCCCAATCCCCAAAACGCTGTTCAACATCTTTTAGCGGAATAATTAGTCTGAGACTTCCTTTGGTTAATTTGTCGGGGTGCGCATCAGTTAAGAATAGGGCCGGTATAGCATCAAACAATTCACTATGATTCTCCCCAAAATATTTTCGTGCAACTTGACTTGACCAGGTTTCCGAATCAAATCCTTTTGCTATCACGGCCTTGGGACCTATTCTCTGGGCAATATTACTAAAGTTTTTTTCAATATTATCGTACAAACCACCTCGCCATCCCCCGTTAACAATAAAAATGTAGAGTTCAATATTTTCTTCTATTGGTAGATTGCCAAGTGCGTTGAGCATGTATCCCATGATAATATCCTTTTTGCGTGCAATGTTTAGTTCACAAGCTTGTCTGAGTGCAACGGCTTGTTAACAGGCCCGAGGAAAGTGGGATAAGGGCTATCATCCTTCCTGCCGCTGATGCTTTAGCTGTGCGAGTCCGTCTCAACGAAGGTTGAGCGGCCGCGCTGGTAAAGCTTCAACGGTAACATATAATCAATCGATTGTCCATCCCGCGCCCGGCGTCCTGGTTAACTTTGCTAATCAGCCGCGCGGTTTTTTGCGTCGGCTGAATTAGCCTTGTTGGACGAAGCCGCTATGCGAGACCTTTGATTAATACTTAAATTCTTACAGGTTCCGATCGTTCGATTTCAAATCGAACAGATTTTTTAAAATTTTGCCTTGTTTCGAAAAAAATGCGGTGTATTTTCACGTTTTTTAGACAATATTCGTTAATAACTCAGCCCTTAACGCCTATTCCCTATATTTGGACGCACCTATGCTGTTGCTTCCCTTTTTTTGAATATTTTAAAGCCCCTTTGTATATTGAATGCAACCTGTCTTAGCCAGATATCAATATGATTTTTATCAATGGTTGTAAACCGTGCCCTTTGTCCATTATCATGCAGATGGCTTAAACCAAAATATTGTTCTACGATGTACCGTGTTTTGGATATTTTTTTATTTCGATTTATCTCAAGTTCTGTCAATTTAGCGTTTTTCTCATCCTTTCTCATGATACCATCTTTTAAATCATTCATCGCTAAAAATGACCTGTTTGGTTCTCCGTGATATCCTTTATCCGCATATACAATCGATAGTTTATGTTTTACATGACGACTGTATAAAGTACAGTAGGCAAAGTAATTGGTATCATTTACTGAAGCCCGACTTAAAACTGTTGTAAGAACAAAACCATATTTTCCATCTACCGCTGCATGCTCTTTTAAGCCGAAGTAAGGCTTGTCATTTTTCACTGTCCAGTTGGATTCAATATCCCTAGCAAATTTTAAAGGGTTGCCATTCTTGTCGAGTTTGCCTTCAGGCGTCTTCCGCCATGCTTTTATCTCTTCTAATTTTTTATTACTTTTTGGGCGACTTGCTGATTTGACAATACGGGCATCAATGGCAATTCCTTCATTGATGCTCAATCCCCTCTCTGCAAATTGATTAAGGATATCTCCAACGATGACGTCGAATTTACCTTTGGTCAGCCCTTTCCTGAATTTAGAAAAAGTTGAATGATCCGGTGATACCTCATTGGCTAAGAATCCTAAAAACGTCTGGAATGAATTACGATCATTGATTTGACTCTCCAGTTCGGGATCTGAATTGATCCGAAACCATTTCTGGATCAGTAGGCACTTGAATAAAAGCAGTGGTGAATAAGCCTTATTACCTTCTTTTTTATTTCCAACAGGATAATCTTTTAATAGAATGGATTCAATTTTATCCCAGGCAATGGTGTTATCCAAGTTCATCAATGTTTTAAGATTTCGGTTCTTCTTATCTCTCAAGGAATTTTTAAAATCCGAAAAAGTTAAATTTTTCTGTTTTGCTTTGAATCCCATAAAGTAGCCCCCATCTATGCTGTTTGATTGTAAAATCAATAGCACATATGGATAAAATTATCAATAATTTAAAGTGGTTATCGTAAATATATCATTATTTTTTGTTGGGTTTATTGCAACTTTGTAATAATCGAGCACTTTCTGCTCTGAGTTAATCAAAGGTCTCGTCGAACCAATTTTATTAAAAAATTATTGCGCCATATTGAATAAAAACAGGATGCCTGAAAATGAGCAGCATGCTTTTATCAAATGGCTGCGCTATTATCTGGATTTTTGTCATAAATATGGTTTTGAAAAAACGGTTACCAAGAGTTTGACCCAGTTTATTGAAAAACTTCGATCGAGAACGATAAAAGAT
>CAXHYW010000689.1:0-2898 GCA_964021475.1 uncultured Desulfobacteraceae bacterium
GTGGCAGTCCCCAGTGTCGACAATTGATCCTGGAGTTGTCGTTTGGGGATGACCACCACGTGGTCTTGCCAGGAGAGTCGGGAATAGAGCATGTAAATGATCCCGTTTTGAATATGGCTAAGATCTTCATTCGCATTTATGGTGAAGGGAAGAACTGCCATGGTCTTTACCTCTTCGGCCCTGGCCGTGGAAAGTGTATTGGTCAGGCAAAGCATACAGATCAGTGCTGCAAAGAGAATTCGGTGGAACACAATGGTGATTTTCATGGTATTGTTCCCTTAAAGTTTTGATTTGAGTAATGGGGTGACAATCTTCGGGTCGGCTTTGCCCTGGGTCTTTTTCATGAGTTGTCCCATGAAAAAACTGAACAATTTGGTTTTTCCTTCCCGATAGGCAGCCGTTTCCTTGGGGTTATCATTGATAACCGCATCCACCATCTTTTCAAGTTCAGAGTGATCCGATACCTGTTCAAGGCCTTTTTCCCTGACAATTGTGGCCGGATCTTTTCCCGATTCAATCATTTCTTCAAATATGGTTTTGGCTGTGTTGGCATTGATAGTTCCCTTTTCAAGAAGCTGTAAGAGGGTCGAAAATGAAAGGGCCGAGATGGGGGATTCTGAGATATCCAATCCCTTCGCATTGAGCATGCCAAGAAGGGTGGTCATGGTCCAGTTGGCGGCCTGTTTTATGTCTGATAACTTTGATATGGTTTCTTCAAAATAATTGGCCAGGTCAATATTTGTGGTCAAAACCTCTGCATCATAAGCCGATAATTGAAATTCTTCCATGAACCGTGTGCGTTTTTGATCCGGAAGTTCCGGCATTTGCTGTCGTGCCGTTTCAATCCAATCGTCGTCCACAATCAGGGGGACCAGATCGGGGTCGGGGAAATACCGATAATCGTGGGCTTCTTCTTTTCCGCGCATGGAAGTTGTTTTGTTTTTATCGGGATCCCAGAGGCGTGTTTCCTGGATGACTTTCTTTCCTTCTTCCAGCACATAGGTTTGGCGTTCTATTTCATAGAGAATGGCTTTCTCGACATTTTTAAAGGAATTTAAGTTTTTAAGTTCCGCACGAGTCCCAAATTGTTCCTGACCCACGGGACGCAGGGAAATATTGGCATCACACCGGAAACTTCCCTCTTCCATGTTACCGTCACAAACATCAATATACTTTAAAATGGCATGAAGTTTTCGAAGGTAGGCCCCTGCTTCTTTGGCCGTTCGAATATCGGGTTCACTGACAATTTCGATGAGGGGGACGCCGGTGCGGTTTAAATCCACTTTACTTTTACCTAGGATGGGATCATGGATCAGCTTGCCGGCATCCTCTTCCATATGAATTCGGGTGATCCCGATGGTTTTAGGCCCCCTTTGTTCTGTTTCAATGTCAAGATGGCCGTGTTCGGCAATGGGAGCGGCGTATTGGGTGATCTGATACCCCTTGGGCAGGTCCGGGTAGAAATAATTTTTTCGATCAAACCGGCTTTCCCTGGCAACGGTGCAGTCGGTTGCCAGTGCCGCTTTGATGGCAAAGGTAACTGCCTTTTGGTTGAGCACTGGCAGCACTCCCGGCATACCCGTGCATACCGGACAAGTATTGGCATTGGGGGATTTTCCAAATTGGGTGGAACAACCGCAGAAAATTTTTGTCTTTGTTTTTAATTGGGCATGGACTTCAAGACCAATGACGGGTTCAAATACCATAAATAAGTACATTCCTTTGATTTTGTATCAATCTATTTAACAATAGCCTTCCTTTATAACCTTGATATTTTGAATAATCAATATAATTTTTATTGCAATACCCTCTTTAAAAATATAAAAGAAGGATTTGAATATTTTATAACCGCAGGAAATAACAGGGATAATATTGAGTGAAATTTTTTCTTTGTGTCATTGGCATGGTCATGATTGTTGAGGGGCTTCCCTATTTTGCCTTTCCAGACAAAATGAAGGCAACGGTTCAAATGATCCTCACCCTTGATACTGGCATTCTCAGACGATTTGGTTTTTTTCTGATGATCGCGGGTCTTGGACTTGTTTACCTTGCCATGGGAGCAAATTAATGTATCTATTGTCTGACTATGACTATGATCTGCCCGAACAGCAGATTGCCCAGGTGCCTTGCCAAGACAGAAGCGGGTCCAGATTGTTGCACATTAACCGGAAAGAAAATCTGTTGAACCATTGCCGGTTTTTTGATCTTGCAAATTTGCTTGTGCCCGGTGATTTGCTGGTGGTGAACAATACCCGGGTGATTCCGGCAAGGCTTTTGGGAAAAAAAGAGACCGGTGGCCGGGTGGAAGTAATGATCATTGATTATGCGGCGGGTGTCAAACATCTTGAGAGCACTGGTTTTTTTCAATGTGATTGTCTGATTAAAGCGTCGAAAAACCCACGGGTGGGTGCCATTCTTTATTTAGGGGAGGGGATAAAAGCCGAAGTGATGCAGGTGAAGCAATATATCTCCCAGGTTCGATTCTTTGGGGGGCAAGATTTCATCACCGCTTTAAAAGCCTTTGGACAAATTCCCCTGCCACCCTATATAAAACGAAATGAGACAGATGGGGATCTGACCCTGGACAACCAGAGCTACCAAACCGTCTATGCCGAAACAGAAGGGGCGGTGGCAGCCCCAACGGCAGGTCTCCATTTTACAAAACCCCTCATGACGGAACTTGAAACAAAGGGAGTTCAATTTGCCAATATCACTCTTCATGTGGGGTATGGTACCTTTGTCCCGGTCCGGGTGGATGATATCCGTGAGCACCAGATCCATTCTGAATATTATTCGGTGTCGCCCCAGGCCGCGGATATTATTAACCGGGCCAAGCGTGAGAACAGGCGGGTGATCGCGGTGGGAACCACCTCGGTCAGAACCCTTGAGTATTTGTCA
>CAXHYW010000690.1:0-2897 GCA_964021475.1 uncultured Desulfobacteraceae bacterium
CACATAGAGGCACACTCTTTCCCTACACGACGCTCTTCCGATCTTGGCACGGGCAGCCATATTTTCCACATTCCGGGAATTGTTTGTCCCGGTAGATTGGGCAGTGACAGGGGCCAAACAGGTGAAGAGCATCAATGATAAAACTGTAAACAATTTCCAAAAATATTTCATTTTTTCTTTTTCCTTGTAATCCCTTCTGTTCGGGATAATGCTTTTTAAGTCTCAAAGCCGGTTATCTACAATTGGAACACCTATCATCCTGACACTTGCAGCCGTTTGTCCAGGTCGCTCCGGTCAGTTTTGCACCAGACCAGTCGGTATGACTGTTCCACCAGGCATCGGTCAGGTCGGCACCGGACAGATCGGCACCGGATAGATTGGCATTGCGCAGGTTGGCATGTGCCTCCAGTTGAGCATTCTGCAGTTTGGCATTTTGCAGGTTGGCACCGGACAGGTTGGCACCGGCCAGAATGGCATTGCGCAGGTTGGCACCGGACAGGTTGGCACCGGACAGGTTGGCGTTATACAGGTCGGCATTTGCCAGATTTGTATTTGCCAGATTTGCATTTGCCAGGTTACAAAAGTCATTACATTCGTTTGTTTTTTTCAGCTTTGCCAGATCCTTCGCATCAAAGGCTGCTGAATGGGCAGCACACAACAAAGAGATACAAATCATCAATGGTGCAAATTTAAAGAGGGGTGCAAGTTTAAAAGGGAAAAATTTAAAAAATCGGATCATAATCTGCTCCTTAGGATAAAAATTGAACTGCCAAAATAGTTGTCAGGTAAGTCTTTCTCCATACTGATAGCTAATAACAGCAAATATCAGGCCAAAGGGTATACCAATAAAAAGTATTGAACTGGAAGTTACCCAAATCCCCGGACCCCGATTGTTACTAAAATTTATATTTAACTGGGTCAGAAGAGTATGTAAAAAATTTTATGGCAGCTTGATTGGATTCAAAAACATTATAGTCATCTTTAGCATACCCCGGATAGGCGGCAGCACAGCTTCTCTTCTCTCTTAGCCTATTTTTCTCATAATCATCAGAGCAGTCCATACACTTATAAAAGAATAAAACTTCTCTCTTATAGCATTGCCCGACTTTTGCCTGACCCCGATATGTCACTGTTATCTTCGACTTCAGAATGTTGTTTTCCCAGTATACGCTCACAATACCTGTGTAGCATCGTATGGTTTTATCCTTACAGTCGGACCAGGCCGAAACAGGGACACAAAAGGTAAATATAAGAACTGAGATAAGAACAAGTGATTTAAGTTTCATTTTAATACATTCCTAAAAGTTAGATGAGTATAAGTCTGGCTCGCCCTATGCAATGAATGAAATATAACTGACCCCGTTAATCTGGATATGCCGGATTTTTTTAACAATTTTTCCAAGGATAAAAAGCCCCAGTGAATTGAGTTCCTCTTCCTTTGCCGCCATGAGATTCTTGGGAGAGTCAAGGTTGACAACGTCAGACACCGAACGGCCGATAATCGCTTCGGTAAACAAACCGTCTTCCATTCGGACAATCTTAAACATAACGGTTTGTCCCTGCTCCTTTTGTTCTGAGATCAGGTGCATGAACGTCTCCTCACAGGCAAGTTCCATCCGATGAAATTCGGCAGATGTCATTTTCAGGGACTTCTGGTTTTCTTTGATGGCTCCAATGAGATGTGGCAAGGCATCCACTGAGGCATCAACGGAAAAGGAAATTTTCTGCCTTGGGGCCAGATGGATAAGGATGCTGAGGGCAAAGGCGGTAAATCCGCCCATGGCCACCCCGTTTTCAAACACAGGTGCCAGGCCTGCCGGGATTAAATCAATGAAAAAACCATTGGTCTCGGCAATCAGGCCCACTGTAATGGAAACGCCCACCATCAGTCCGGTCTGGCTGTTCAAACTATCCTCCATTATCAGGCCGATACCCGCATAAAAAAGCATGGCTGCAATGGCAATGAGCATTCCCCCTACCACTGGACTGGGCATATCCAGGATAACAGCACCTGCTTTTGGAATAAATGCCAGGAGACAAAGCAAAAGCGCGCCCGCCACACCCACGATTTTTGATGCCACTCCGGTCATCTCTATCAAAGGAATATTATCACAATAGGTGGAAATCGGTGCGCCTCCCCCAAGGCCGGAAAGAAATTTGGCCAGGCCATCACAGTATAAGCCGGACTGAATCCGGTCATAGGAAATTTTTTTGTCCCGTCTGGACACGGTTTGAACCAGCATGATATTTCCGGTCCCCTCTATGCTGCCTGCCAGGGTTGCCATGACAAATGCTGCAAAAACAGGGATATACGCAGCTTTAAAATCCAGTTTCAGCCCGGGCCATTCTGTGCCCGGAAGACCAAACCAGGCAGAGGAGTTGAAATGATGCATATCCAGCAACCCAAAAAAGCCTGCCATAAGGTAGCCGCAGCTAAGGGCAATCAAAGGGGTCCACAACCGTATGGTCCGGGTTCCGAAAATCATCAGACTCAAAAGGCTTCCCATGGTGACAAACCCAACGAGATAATTTTCAAGGGAACCAAAACCTGCGCCCTGGGGATCACCTCCCTGCCATAGACCGATTCCAATCGGTATAAGATTCACACCCACCAGGAGGATTACAATTCCCCCCACCGCAGGGGTAACAATGTGTCTGAAATATTTAAAAAAATATGAAAATAAAAAAACCACGGGAACCGTCAAAAGGGTCATGGTTCCCACCAGGGCAAGTCCCCCGAGTTTAGCAGCATCAATTGAGCAGGTTAAGAAGGCAGAGTACGATCCCATGAACAGGATAAATCCTGAACCAAACCGGCCGATTTTCACCGCCTGAATCAGGGTGCAGAGCCCTGAAACCAAAATCGTTACAAAACAGGAAAAACGGATTTGCTCGGG
>CAXHYW010000691.1:0-2892 GCA_964021475.1 uncultured Desulfobacteraceae bacterium
GCTAAAATGGATTCAATCAATATCCTCATAGTGGATGAAGACCCTGTTATCAGACAGATGGTTCCCCTGGCCATTGAGTCTCTTTACCACAGTTTTAAAACAGCCAAAAATGGTATGGAAGCGCTTTCTCTGATAAAGAAAATTGATTTCGATATTGTTATTGCTGATATCAACAGCCCTGAACTCAATGGTATTGATTTGATGTCTGAAACCCAAAAGATAAAACCACAAACTGTTTTTATGATCCTCACCGGATACAGCAGGGACTATTCTTATGAGAGGGTCATGGGAGCGGGAGCCAAGGATTTCATTAGAAAACCATTTACCAATGAGGAACTGAAAAATAAGCTGGTACGGATTATTGATGAATGTAAAATGGAAAAAGAAAACATACAGCTTTTACAGCAACAAAAAGAGCTGAACATACAGTTGGCGGCAATTCTATCGGTGTCTTCCGACCTGGCATCGGAATTGGGATTTGACCGCTTATTTCCTCTCATAATTAGTAAAATTACTAAAATAATGGCTGCAGAAAGAACAAGTCTTTATATTTTGGATCGAGATAAGCAGGAGATCTGGACCAAGGTAGCAGAACGCATTGATATAATCCGCTTGCCATTGGGTGAAGGAATAAGTGGACGGGTTGCCCAGACCGGCGAGCTGCTCAATATAGAGGATGCCTGGGAACTTCCCTATTTCAACAAAGAGTTTGACAAGAAAAACAATTTTAGGACACGATCCGTATTATGCCTTCCCATTAAAAACCATGACGGAGAAAAAATTGGTGTTCTTCAGGTAATCAATAAAAAGAATAAAGACCGTTTTGATGCCAGGGATGAAATATTTTGTAAGGGGCTGGCATCCCAGGTCGGAATTGCATTGGAGAATGCCCTTTTACACGATGAACTCAAGCTCTCATTTGATAGTTCCATCCAGACATTATCGGCAACGGTGGATGCCAAACATCCCTTAACCGCGGGTCATTCTCTGAGGGTAACTGAGTATGCCCTTGTGATTGCTAAAAAAATGGGTTTGGAACAGAATGAATTAGACAATTTAAACTATGCGGCACTTCTTCACGATATTGGTAAAATAGGCATCAGTGATGATATTTTGCTGAAAAATGGTCCTTTTACACCAGCAGAACGAGCTGAAATGAACGCTCATCCCAAAAAAACAAAAGAGATTCTTGATAAATTTCATTTTCCAAAGGCCTTGCAGCATGTATCTCAAATAGCCGCCAGTCACCATGAAAAGGTAAACGGTAAGGGATATCCCAAAGGGTTGAGTGGCGATCAATTGCCCTTGGGCTCCAAGATAATTGCCGTAGCCGATGTCTTTGATGCGCTAACTTCCCCGAGAGATTACCCCAAATATGCCTTTGGAAAATCCTTGGATTGTGACATTATGCCTTTGACTAAAGTGATCTCAATTCTTAAAAAAGATGCTGGCAGCCACTTTGATACAACAGTTGTCGCAGCATTTTTGAGTTGTCTGCCCGAAATCCTTTCTCACCACAGAGGTGGGCGATTCCAACCGGAATATGTGGACGAGATGATTAATTTTTTGAATTCATCAGACCCTTTGGGGTAAGAAAAATCCTGTTTTTTTAAAATCTCATGATAGTCCAAAATTAAAATCGCCTGGTTCGGCTCTCTTCCGTTTATAACGGTATCATTTAAATTTTCTAAATATGGAAAAGAATCAGACAATTGATATTTTACTTGTGAGGCAGGCGGGATGCTTCGGTTTATTGGAGGTCTGTTCATATTAACCTCTGATATTCATCAGGGTTAAGTAAAAAAAACCGCCTATGGCAGGAAACCTTTGATGCTGTGGTTATATATGGATGCAGCCGGATTTTGGGATATTTCCTTGGCAAGAGCCATGAACGCCAGGAGCAGGCCGGACTTGTGGCTAAAAAGCCCAAGGGCCGCATGTTGTCAAATGCTGGGTCTGTCAGATCCCTGGATTTTCCGTTTAAATAATTAAACCTGATATTTGTAAGGTTGAATGAATATTTGAGTGTTTTTCTTGATTTTTCCTTACAAACTTGTATAGCATTGTTCAACAATTAGACTGCCTTGATACGAGGGTTAGTACAATCAGGTCGGTTGAAAGTGGCCTTTGAAAGGCCAGAAAGTAGCCGGTGGAAATTACATCGGACAATGCTATAAATTTTTGAAAGGATACAAAAATGGCTAACATTCCAACAACAACCCTTTTCCCGATGACAGACGACACCATTGATCTTACTACGAACGGGTCCTATTGGATTCTGGATTCCAATAAAACCATGACCTGGTCTATGTCCCAGGGCCTTACAGGTGAAGGCTGGGTACAAGGCAGTTTTCGGCGGTATATTTGAAACAATTTCTCAGTATATTGATGTGGATTTTGACTATGCCGGCTCTTTTTCAGATCCCCATGAAGCCTATGCAGGGGGAAGCAATTTTGATATTTCCATCACAACCTTTGATAAAACCGGCTGGGCTGCAGCCCAGTGTGGTTTTCCCTATCTTCAGTGGGAAGATTACGCCGGGGCTTCGGGGGATCTTTTTGTAAACGGAGCGGACATGTTATCCAATGGGCCAACGGAACCCGGCAGTTGGAACTGGTCATTGTTTTTGCACGAAATAGGGCATGGGCTTGGGCTTAGACATCCCCATGACGACGGGGGTACCGGGAGACCGACCTTTATAGAGGCGGAAGTTGAAAATTTTGACAGCGAGCTTTTTACCATAATGTCCTATGTACCGGTGAAAGATTCATCCGGTGCCACATATAAGCCTTCGACTCCCATGTTCCTGGATATTCTTGCATTGCAGGATATCTACGGAAAAAATCTTGAGACCAATTCTGGTAACAACACCCATCCTCTGGAGGTCTGTA
>CAXHYW010000692.1:0-2871 GCA_964021475.1 uncultured Desulfobacteraceae bacterium
AGATTCTCCGGAGTGACTGGAGTTCAGACGTGTGCTCTTCCGATCTAGTCAACTTCGATTTCCTGACCTGGTTCATTTTCACTTTCGAACACGATGTTTTCAAAACGGGCACTTGCATCTATCAAACGATTTTCATCCTGATCCAGAGGAACCATTGAGATGATAACTTCCGGAAGCATTTGCCGTTTAACTTCGTGGCCGGTTTTATTTAATTTTGTCATCTCTTTTAAAACAAGTTGCGTTCCCAAAAGAGATTGTTCGGACAAGGTTGTAACAAGAAACCGGTCAATATGGGGATCCAATAGAAAGGGTGCGCTCAACTCACTAATTCCCGCTCTTAAGTCAATGAATACATAGTCCGCATTGATCTGTGTGGCGAGCCGGTCAATGCATTCCCTTAGTTTCCAGGGATTATCATCCTGTGAAATATGCTCAGGTTTGACATCAATCTGAAACAGATCCAGGATATTACTGAAAGCTGGCAGAACACATATCTTCGTGGATTCAACAACATGTTCGAAACGCTGGATTTCTTGAGCAAAATACTCGATTACCGCTTCGATGGTGTATCCGGTTTCTGGATCAACATAATGTATGGCATTCAAAAATTGAGTAAATCCTATTCGAGCGGCTCCCCCGACCCTGTTTTGTTCCCAAAAAGTTATACCGGGTGCTTCCAGATCCCCATCAATGACCAACACCTTCTTTGCTATCCCCTTCTCCTTGATTACCTTGCTGAGGGATTTTATCATTGCCGCCAAATGAAGAGTCCTTCCAACGCCACCTTTAAAAGAATGAAAAGCAATAATATGGTTTTTAGGTTTTGGCACCTTGGCTAAAGCGTCATCTGAAAGAAAGATCTTTGAAAAATAAAGGTTGTCAAACCGCGGCCTTTCCTGAAATTTGATATATTCATCAATATTGGTTTCAATTGAAATATCCAGCTTTAAATTACCGATATCCAGGTAAATTTTGTTTGTATCTGGATTGTAAATGTCTGGATTCGGAAACCATGATTCAAAAGCGTTTTGTACTAATTTTTTATTTTCCTGCTTCTGTTCAACAATGATTTCATCCGGATAGAAATGCAGACCATTAATACCTTCTGGCAAGCTTCTGAAATTATCAGTTTCTTTTCGAACTGCGTTTTTTATGTCCAGCCAACTAAGAAAATTCATAACAATAGTTCCTCCCGCAACCAGGAATCAATTCGATTTAGTTTGTCCTCAAGTTTGTTTTTTTCATCCTGGATAAAAAAAGTCCCACCATATCTTAGAGCCTGATGAAGTGCTTCCAACGAAACTGTTTCAGGGGTTTTCGAACGGGTTAAAAACTTGAAATTCACCGGAAGGTGATGTGGAGCACGTAATGCAGTTAGCAATGCTTTCAGGTTATGGTTCAGATTGCCGGTCCCCTCATTCTGCTGAAGTTTAAATGTATCAGCAATGTTTTTGCGTTTGAGTAGCAGGGCTTTGATACCAGACTCTATTGCATATATAAAAAGTAGCAATTTTGCATTAGAGCCAGGACTATTTCTCAAACACTCCTGTTTCAACTCTCGATAAGATTTATCTAATTTTTTTTGACTGACATGAATCATTAATTATTTTCCATCAACCTTATAATTTTTATTGCACATCTTCTTTTTATCATTAGATACAAATTTCCTGACTAACTCGAAATACATCGTTCACTCAATTTAAGTTAATGGCGTATTGAATTTAGCTTCACGTTAGATGTCTATAATTTTATAAACAATATTGCAAGGTTCTATTTATTTGGAATGATAGAATGGACGAATTCTAAAGGTTGCTTTTCAGCTGTTTCGTAAGCTGAAAAAAAATGACTACCTTAACATTCTTATGAAATGCCTCTGGCACAATGGGTTGTATGATAGGAGTACCGGAAGTTGCTTTTTAGCAAGCCAAGTATTGAAAAATGCTAAGAATATGAAATATGCACTCCCAGTAACACAGGCACAAGATCTTGTGCCTGTGGCACTGGGCAAAAAGGTTGATTATTCCCTTCATCCTGCCATCACGGACCCCAGACCCGAGGTCATTGACGAAATCCGTGATGCCATCCTGGAATACGGCACCCCCAGTTTTAAAATCTTCATGGTCTATGATTTCAGGGTGGATGATGCCACCATGATCAAATTGCTGGAAGAGACCAAAAAATATGGGGGGCTGGTACAGGTCCATGCGGAAAATGTCCACATGATTGACCATCTCAACCATGAGTTTGAAAAGGCCGGTACCCTGACCCCCTACTACCACGCCAAAAGCCGTCCCAACATAGCCGAAGAGGAAGCGATATCCAGAGCTGCCAAAATGGTTGAATTGACCGGGTCCCGAATTTATATTGTGCATCTTTCCTCCAAAGAGGGCCTTGCAAGGGTTAAGGAAGCAAGAGACAAAGGGGTCAAAGTTTTTGCCGAAACCTGCCCCCAATACCTTCTTCTGGACGAAGAGCGGTACAAGGAAGAAGGATTTAACGGCGCCAAATATGTGATGTCACCTCCTTTGCGAACAAAGGAAAGCAACCAGGCCCTGTGGGAGGGTATCAACCGAGGGGATGTCCAAGTTCTTTCAACCGACCACTGCCCCTTTGATATCAAGGGGAAAAAAGACATGAACGGGACGGATGATTATCGGAAAATCCCCAACGGCGCACCCGGCATTGAAACTCTGCTCATGCTCATGCATTCCCAAGGGGTGGTCAAGGGCAAGATCACCCTGGAAAAAATGGTGGATGTGTTGTCAACGGCCACGGCTAAAATGTTTGGTCTTGCCGACAAGGGAGAAATAGTTGTGGGCAAGGATGCCGATATTGTTATTTTTGACCCAACCCAAAAATTTACCATCACCC
>CAXHYW010000693.1:0-2870 GCA_964021475.1 uncultured Desulfobacteraceae bacterium
GCGTATGCGCACGACGTTAAGCCTTAAGATTCAGTTTGTTCCGATGCCGTTTCTTCTTTAGCATCTTCTTCTTTAGCATCTTCTTCGACAGCTTTGGGTTCCACTTCTGAAACCTGGCCTTTTTCTATTATAAGATCAATCGCCTTTTTTTCAAGCTGGGTGTGGGTATAAAATTCCAGTTGCTTGGGATCCATCTTAAAATAATTTTTAATAGAATCCACAGGGGCATTCATCCCAGCGGCCATCTCCTCAAAACTTTTATCGAGTTCTTCTTCGGTCAGTTCAATGGCTTCCTGGGTGATCACCTTGTCCAGAATCAAATGTCTTCTGGCCTGTTTTTCCGCGACATCCCGGTACTGTGTTTTCAGGATTTCACGACTTAAACCGACCTCTTCAAGGCTGGTATTATTTTGGGCATAGGCCTGTTCAGCTTCAACGATAATACCATTCAGTTCCCCTTCCACCATGACATCGGGCACCTCAAATACATATTTTTCAAGCAACTGCACAAATACCTGCTCGCTCATCTCATGTTTCACCCGTTGAGCATACCCTTTTTCAAGGTTATCCCGGATGGCAGCCCGAACTTCATCAAGGGTTTCAAATTTTCCAAGATCCTTTATAAGGTCATCATTTACTTCCGGAAGAACCTCTTCTTGAACCTCTTTGAGACTAACCTTGTAAACAATGGTTTTCCCCTTAAGGACGTCATCATGAAAATCATCGGCATAGGGAACTTCAATCTCAAGATCCTGAACCGGAATAGTACCGATCAGTTTTTCTGAAAATTCATTGGGCAGTGCGCCCTGGCCAATACCCATCACATAATTCTCAATTTTAGGCGTTCCGACAAAGGCCTCGCCGTTTAGATACCCTTCATAATCGATCAAAACAAAATCAGTTTCTTTAACGGGACGCGGCTCTGTCACAGTCTCTTTCTTGGCCATGGTTTTCTGGATCATATATATCTGACTTTCGATCTCGGCATCGGAAGCAGCATACAGTGTCTTTTCAAGGGCGAGACCCTCAAATTCGACATCATCAAGTTCTGGCTTTATCTCCACTGTAATTTCAAAGGAATAAGCTTCACCAGGCATCAATTCCGGCGGGTCCAGCTGGGGGCCGCCGACAATATTCAATTTATGCTCTTGAATGGTTTCCACAAAAGAGTCCTGAATCAGACGGGGAGCAATCTCAGCATGAACATCTTTGGCAAATCTATTTTCAAGGACTTTTCTGGGGATTTTTCCCTTTCTAAAGCCTTTCACATCTGCTGTCTTTTTCAATTCATCGTAAGCCTTGTTGAGCTCTTTTGAGACTGTTTCCTTGGGAATTTCAAAAGAGAGCACTTTTTTTACGCTGCTCTTATCTTCAATTTTTACCTGCATATTTCCGTCCTGTTTATAATGGTATTATTTTTGAACTATTATTAAACAATTCTTCAAAAAATTAAAAAAGTATGTCATAACAATATCAATTGTACAACATACATACTATACACAAAGTCTATTAAGATAACGCTTATAAGTAAAGGTGTCAAGAAAATTGACCAAAGAAATATCCTGGCTTTTAGTCCTATTCACGCTCCTGACAATCTGCCCTTCCATAATGGCAGATACGCTGACAATAAAGACCACCCGCAAATTAGTTGTTATAGATCCCGGTCATGGCGGCAGTGATCCGGGGATCACCTCACCCTCAGGAACCCTCGAAAAACAAATCACCTTGGAACTGGCGCGAATGACAACAGATCAGCTCAATGATCGATACCGGTTTTTATTAACCCGCACCAGGGACACGGATCTGTCACAGACAGATCGAGCCGCTTTTGCAAACCAGAACCAGGCGGATCTTTACCTAAGTATCCACCTTCACACCCAACGAAACAGGGCATTTTTTTTCTATTTTGACACCCCGGGCACAAAGCGTGCACAAAACGACATCCATTGGGGCACCCAAAATCTGACACATCAGACCGAAAGCCGACAAGGGGCTGCCCTTTTTGCAAAAATCTTCCAGAATTTTCACAAAGGGACAAGGCCCTCTTTCGGCCCAGCACCGGCCATCCCCCTGGAAGGGCTCCAAATGACAGCCATCTTATCAGAACCATTCACCATTTTTGACATCCCCGGAACCGCCACAGAACGACAAGACTTCCTTTCTCCCCACGCAAACGCTCTCGCACGTGCCATTGAAGCATGCTTTAAAAACCAATTTTAAAAAAACCGTTAAAATATTTAAACTTCTTGATTTTTCCAGTCAGAGATGATATTAATCTTTTTTTTGTTGGCGGGGCGTAGCGCAGCCTGGTAGCGCGCCTGCTTTGGGAGCAGGATGTCGGAGGTTCGAATCCTCTCGCCCCGACCACCAAAAATAAGCCTTTCCAGGTTTCTGAAAAATCAAATCCAAAATTTTGTGTGAGTGTTTTGTGTGGAAATAGTTTTTTCCATGACTTTCTACATAAAACCAACAATGGGAATAATCTTTTATTAAGGCCACTTTTCCCCCAGGCCGGGTGACTGTAATTCCGAGGCCCGACCCCCCCCCGTGTTATATGGTAGTATTGTTCTACACAATCCCTTGTTTTTACATGTTTTAAACCAAAAGCCGCAACCAAAATTAAAAAGTTTTAACAGTGTAAGATATCATGAATTGCCAGAATGCAAAACTTTCTATCCATTCATCAACCGGCATTGAAACTTGGGGTAACTCTTCCCGACACAGACTTGATGGGGTATAGTCTATAATTAAAAATTTACTGAAGTATTGGGAATTTTTTTTCATGGAAAATTAATAATTTTCTGATATATTAGTTATATATTGGAGATCGGAAGAGCACACGTCTGAACTCCAGTCACTCCGGAGAATCT
>CAXHYW010000694.1:0-2866 GCA_964021475.1 uncultured Desulfobacteraceae bacterium
TCTCCCTTCCGGCCAAGATATCGGGTGGATACCAACTCCAGCGCCTCATTGGACTCGGCCTTTTCAATATTCTCAAGGGCCTCTTTTTCAATATCGACAATACTGTTCTGCAAAACACCCCCAGTGTTGTCTAATTTAATCGGGCAGTTGCCTGGGACGCCAACTGAGAGAAACCAGCAGGATCACAAATAGCAAGATCTGCGAGTACCTTACGGTCCAACTCACAACCAACCAACTTAAGACCATTCATAAATTTGGAATAGGAAAGATCATTCATTCTAGCAGCGGCATTGATTCTGACAATCCACAAACTTCTGAATTCTCTTTTCCTAACGCGCCTGTCACGGTATGCATACATCAATGCTTTATCAACCGCATCTGCTGCTGTTCTGTATAATTTACTTCGACCGCCCCGAAACCCTTTTGCAAGCTTTAGAACTTTATTCCTGCGTCTATTTGCTTTAAATCCTCTCTTAACTCTCATGTACCTAACTCCTTACTATATCTTGGATTCCAGATACCCATTACAAGGATAATCCGGACAATAATTTAGCCATTTGGCAACATACGTCTAACGGCTTTCAAATTCGAATCATCAATGATCTGGTCCCGACGTAAGGACCGTTTTCTTTTGGTAGTTTTTTTTGTCAGGATATGACTGGCATGGGATTTACGGAATTTATATTTCCCAGATCCTGTTTTCTGAAACCGCTTTGCTGCGGCTCTACGTGTTTTAATTTTAGGCATTTTAACCTCTCCTGTGTTGCAATTTACTAAAAAAATAGAAGGTGGTATAAAATATATACCACCATATATCACCGTATTTATTTTGAACAGACTGCTAAATTTTTATCGAAAAAAAACCGCTAAGCTTTGGGCCCAAGCAGCATTGTCATCACCCGACCCTCAAACTTGGCGGGTTGTTCAACCACTACAAACTCCTCGGTTAGAAGGACAATCTTCTCCAAAACAGCTTTGGCTTGATCCCGGAGCATGAACTCCCGCCCCCGAAAAACCAATGTAATTTTAACCTTATCATTGTTGTTGATAAATTTTTCAATGTGCCGAACTTTTGTCTCAAGGTCATGCGCATCTGTTTTGGGACGGACCTTTATCTCTTTAATCTGAGAAGTTTTCTGCTTTTTCCGGGCCTCCTGTTTTTTCTTGGTCAGCTCATACTTATACTTTCCATGATCCATAATCTTACAGACAGGGGGGTTTGCATCCGGCGACACCTCAACCAAATCCAAATTTCCACTCGCGGCTATTTGCAATGCCTCTTCAATGGGCAACACGCCTATCTGTTCGCCGTCAGCACCGATCACACGCACTTCAATGGCCCTGATCCCCTTATTCACGTTCGTCTGATCCTGTCGCCCTCGTTTATTAGATATCTTCACACTTCACGCTTAAGCACGCCTCCCTAATTAACATCAATAGTAATATAAGTAAGTATAACCTTGTGATTATAACGATTTGCTATGAGAATTGCAAGTGTTATTTATTTCCTTGTCGACGATCGCTTTTGTTCCAAAGTATAAGCTTCCAAAAAACTATCTTTCCAGTAAACATTGTCCTCTTTATTAAAAAAATCATAAAAAAGGTCAAGACTTTTTTGCCGGAGTACTCCAGAAACAATGGTCATTTTTGCCTCCCGATACAAGGGAGTCAGTGAAGACAAATCACAGCGGGTCCCCCCTCCCATTGGATCTTCATAGGCATATACAATTTTTTTTATACCGGAAAGAATAATCGCAGCAAAACACATCAAGCAGGGCTCCATGGTACAAAAAAGGACCGATTCCTTTGGATTAAACTTTCGGGGGTTGCCTTCAAGGGATTTCAAAGCTCTGATTTCCGCATGGTCAATCTCACTAAAAAACAGGTGACCCGAACGGGTCCCCTTGCGGGCTCCGGTGCCAACTACCTCCCCTGCCTGGACAATCACACACCCAACCGGAAACTCTCCCTTTGCCCCAGCAATTTTGGCCTGTTCCAGGGCCAACCTCATAAAGATTTCATTTTCCAAAACTTTTTTGTATTCCCCTTGGATACCATACACATTGAACTATTTCCCCGGAAAACAGACAAGAAAATCCCAGGCCGCTTGCTTTTTTTGATAAATATTGTATGGTATTTGGATCTTAATAAATATTCAACAATGAATTTATGAAACTACTTAAAAAAAATCATTCCGTTAAAAACGAACCCCCTGAAAATGACCTGTGCATCAGAGAAATATTTCAACAACGGGAACAAAGTTTTCTTTCCGAATATGGGACGGCCAGCGCCCAAACCTCAAGGAAATCCGAAGAAGAGAACACCTGTAATATCCGAACTCCATTTCAATTGGACCGGGACAGGATTGTCTATTCCAATTCCTTCCGGCGCCTGAAATACAAAACCCAGGTCTTTTTAGCCCCCCTGGGAGACCACTATAGAACCCGGCTTACCCACACCCTTGAGGTGTCTGAAATTGCCAGGAACATTGCCAGGGCCTTTGCGGTGAATGAGGATCTTGCCGAAGCCATTGCCCTGGGCCATGACCTGGGCCACACCCCCTTTGGCCATGGTGGAGAAACGGCCTTGATCGAAGTTCATTCCGCCCATTTTTCCCATTCGGATCAAAGCCTGAGAGTGGTGGATGTACTCGAAAACAAAGGCCACGGCTTAAATCTCACAAACCAGGTACGGGACGGCATTCTCAAGCATTCAAAGGGGTTTGGGAACATCATCCCCGCCACATCAGGCGAGACCGCAATCACCCTAGAAGGAAGAATTGTACGGGTAGCAGACATCATCGCCTACTTGAACCATGATCTGGACGATGCCCTTCGGGGGAAAGTCATCTCCATGGCAGAAGTCC
>CAXHYW010000695.1:0-2863 GCA_964021475.1 uncultured Desulfobacteraceae bacterium
ACCAATTGGACAAACGATTTTTTAAAGTCCAGCAGTCCCTTGAAAAAATGATTCAAAACCTGGATAAAAAATTAGATAAAGAAATTAATCAACAGGCGTTTGTTAAGCCGCCATCGACAAATAAAGCCGACAATATCCAGAACGAGCAAACACCCGTGGTCATAAAACCGGTTCCTCGGATTGATACGGGCGGTGTCAGCAAAGAAAACATATCAGAAAAAACTTTGAACCAATAGGGGAGTATGACGCCCCAATTGTTCGATCTTCCCAACAACCAAGAACGGATCCATACCGAAGACCAGCTGAAAAATCAAAAACTTGATTTTTCAGCTGCTTTTATGGCGGTACAATACCTTGTTTCTCAAATGGAATCCTTTCCGGAATCCATAACAGATAGCACCCTTGATGCCCTGCTATTTTTGATAGAATCCAACCGGTTTAATTCTCAAAAACAGGTATTGTTTCTCTATTCATCTGCTGCCATGGCCCTGATCCAAATGGCCAAGAAACCGTGGTTACCTATTACAAAAAGAATCATTCCCCAACTCCAGGAACTCCTTGTTTCAAGTCACGGAAAACGGCAAAAAGCGGTTGCCCAGGCCCTTGGGAAACTGCCGGTTAAGTTAGCATGTGATTTGCCCACCCCTGTCCTTGCTCAAAATCCATTGAAGATCTCTTTGGATTCGATCCTGGCTTACTTTGGCTCAGACTCTGATTTTAAATGGCAGGGCAGGAGCCTGATTGTCCGGGCTGACAATGGACTGGGCATTATAAAATTTACAAAATCCAGCGCAAATATAGCAGAACTTGTCAATGAAATTTCCTGGATGGAATTTTTGCAAAATACCCCCCCCTGCCCGGGTATTAAATTTTATATTCCCTGCCCAATAAAAATTAAAGGCCACCAGTTGTTTGAAATTCTCCCTTCCCAAGACTCGTCTATCAATATCAAACAATTCCATTCAAAACCCATTGCCATCGCATATTATGCAAAGGCTCACTATTTTGACTACCCCAACGAAAACGTTCTTGAAAAAAATATTTCCAATGGCCAGATAAAAGAAATATTTTGCAGAAACGCCCAATTGCTTGGCACCCTAACCTCCAAAGGCATTATTCACACCGCCTTGATCCCTTTGTTTCATAACCGGGTGCAACAGGGGAGAAGAAATGACAATGGTGCTTATCTCTGGGAACATGGCGGGCGCCTGGATCAGTGGCTGGATTCCTGTCAATACCCCAATTTTGCTTCCTCGGGATTAAGGGATTTTGAACACCTGATACTAAAGCATGACAGCCAATCCCTTGGCCATTATATTGGGGAACATATTTTAAGCTTTGTTCTGGTCATTGGTAGTTATTTTAGGAACAAAGCCCCCTCAAAAAGAGGAAAGATAAAGGGTCTCCCTCCCTGTGATACCCGGGATCTTTTTGACCGGACATTATTTTTTGAAATTGTGAAAGGAGTGGTTGAGAACTATTACATAGGCATTACCGGAGACAAACCAAATCTTCGTCTGTTTCTTGGGTTGTCTGAATTGGTTGATACCCTCATCCAACGGATGGGGATGGACGAAAACATGGAAGAAGTCCTTAGAATTCAGGATCAACAGACCATGAAGACTTCGGATTTTGCTCAATTTCTCAGGGAAAGGGGAATAGAGAATAGCAAATTATATCCACAAGGTGAAAAGGATATCGTTTTAATGACAGGACCCCATTTAGGTGGTTTCAGTCAGCCAATCTCAATCCCCTCCCTCATTGAATTTCTTTTCTGCCTATCTTCCCTGTGTGTCTCAGACCGCTTTCTCATGGAAAACACCTTGAAAACCTATGTAAAATAGGCTATGTTCCTGGTATCTTTAGGGTAGCTAATTTAAAAGGAATACACATGTCCAAACAACATCCTGAATGCCCGCTATATAATCATGCCACCTGCAAAGAGCTGCACAATCACAAATTATGTGCCATTATCCGGGAAGACAAAACTTGTTTAAAAAAACAACAAAAGCCTAAAAAAGAACTCCCTGAGGAAAAAGCCCTCCCTGAGTAAAAAGATTAAATCATCAATAAACCAGCAATCTGTCACCAGGATGGATCAGCTTTTTGAAGTGAAACTTGTTTAACCGCAACAAGGAAGCCAATGACATGTCGTATTGTTCAGCAATACGGGTAAGACTTTCTCCTGGTTTGACCACATGTATTTTGGTTTTGTAGTTTTTAGAACTTTGTGCATACAAATTTAAAAACCTTTCCTTAAACCCTCGTTCTTTTCCCTCTGGAATCAATAGGGTGATTTTCCCTGGATCAAGATAATAGCCTCTGATTTCCGGATTCATATCTTTGATAGTTTTGAAGTGTGCATTAGCGGCCTTTGCAACCAATACAATGGGGATTTTGGTATTTAAATTCAAAATTATCTTTGAAAAACGAAACTCCGGATAGAAATCACTTGGTTTCAAAAAAAATCCATATCGTTCGGGATCTTCCAGTATCATTTTGACGGCCATTATTTTGAATACATACCGCTGGGTCTCCAAAGGAAGGTAAAGGGAAAAAAAATCTTTATTCTCCTGGGCTACAATTTCTGTATTCAACCCGAATTCTCCCATATTATAGGCAGAAAGGGCCAAAAGATATGAGTCAAATTCAGCATTTAATTTTTTAAGATAATAACAGGCAGCCAGGGTAGATTTGAAAATATTCCTTCGTTCATCAACAGCGTCATCTATTCTTAATCCATACCGCTTGCCCGTGCTTTTCAAAAATTGCCAATACCCCACGGCTCCCTTTGAAGAATTACTGTTGGGCAACAAGGCACTTTCGACCATAGGAACATACCTTAAGTCCAGGGGCATGTTTT
>CAXHYW010000696.1:0-2854 GCA_964021475.1 uncultured Desulfobacteraceae bacterium
ATTCTTACCCTTTTGCTCAAAAAAATAATAACCCGGAAAAAGTCTGAAAAGATTCAGGCCCAAATTTAAACAAAAACCTAAGGAGGAAACTTGCAAAAGAAAAGTTATGTGGTGATTGCAGTCGTTTTAATCGCTGTGGCCCTTGCCCTTGTGGCAAAAAACAAACCAAAAGACCCTGGGGTAAACGGGGGAAAATCTTTAAAAGTGGATGTGAGTGAATTTGCAGATCACATCTTTATCACGCCTTCGCAACTGCACGAAAAACTGGATAGCCGTGAGCTTGTCATTTTAGATGCAAGTCACCCCAAAGGATATGCAAAGGGGCATATTCCCGGCGCCATAAGCATCGGGTTTAAAGGGCTATGCGACGGCAGCGGCAAACCCGGAGATAAAGAATGGGGAACCGTCCTGCCAAAGGAGAAACTCACCCAAAAACTTGAATCCTTAGGGATTGATAATACCAAACTTGTGGTGGCGTATTCTGACATTTTTAAAGGCCCGGGAGCCGGGGGCAGAGCTGTCTGGCAAATGAAGATGGCGGGATTTAAGAATGTAAGGCTTTTATACGGGGGGCTGGAACTCTGGAAAAAAAGCGGGTATGCCATTTCCACAACCCAGGCTGTTCCCGTACCGGCCACCGGCCTTACGCTAAAGGATTATGATGAATCTTTCAGGGCAAATCAACGCGATATCCATGGCCACCTGGATACCCTGAAGATTGTTGATGTGAGAAGCCTTAAGGAGTACACAGGCGCTGACACATCAAGGGGGGAAGCTAGAGGAGGTCATATCCAGGGATCGCAATGGCTGGAATGGAAAACCCTTCTCAATGAAGACGCCAGTGTGAAATCTGTCCAGGAGATTAAAGCACTGATGGCAGGGGTGGGTATTTTGCCCACAGATGACTTTATACTCTACTGAACCATGGGAATAAGATCTGGATTTATGTCCATGATACTCAAAGCCGTTGGCTTTGAACACGTAAGAAACTATGAAGCATCCATATATGAATGGTCTGCGAATGCTAAAATGCCAATGGAAACAGGAGAATAGCGGTCAAACTAAGGACCAAAATTACGATGAAAACCCTAGTGGAAACCCCAATAAAAAATCTGGGCCGAGAATGTGTGGGTTGTAATCTTTGCGTTAGCGACTGCGGATTCCTTAAAAAACAGGGGAACCCGGGACAGATTGCCAATGATTTTTTAACCGATACCATGGATAAAGAGATTTGCTTTGAATGCAGCCTGTGTGGTCTGTGTGCATCCCTTTGTCCTAAAGGGCTTGATCCTTCCAAGGCATTTCTTTCCATGCGGCGGGATGTATTTGCCGCAAAGGGCAAGGTTCGCAGGGAACACCGGGGGATTTTGGCCTATGAAAAAAAAGGGCTTTCCAAAAGATATTCCCTTTATAAACTACCAAAAATCTGTTCCACCGTATTTTTCCCGGGTTGCACCTTTGCCGGCACAAGGGCCGGGAGAACCCAAGAGGTATATTCCTGGTTAAGACAAGAGATTCCTGATATCGGGATGGTTTTGGACTGTTGTACAAAACCGTCCCATGACCTTGGCCGGGATGATTTTTTCCGAGCAAATTTTTCAGCATTGGAAAAATTTTTGATCGATCACGGTGTTCAAACCGTCATAACGGTTTGTCCAAATTGTCATAAGGTTTTTTCAACATATTCCCAAAAACTTGTCACCCGGTCTGTGTATGAAGTTCTGGCACAACGGGGGGGGATGTCAGGGGATAAAATATCCGGTTGCGTCACCATCCATGACCCCTGTGTCACACGATTTGAGACCCATATTCATGCAAGTGTGCGAACACTGATCAAGGACAAGGGGCTTGAAATTCAAGAGATGGAACATTGCCGGGAAAAAACAATCTGTTGCGGTGAGGGCGGTTCTGTTTTTTGCGTTACCCCTGGCCTTGCCTCAAATTGGGGAATCATACGAAAAAAAGAAGCTGGCAATAACAGAATCATAACCTATTGTGCGGGGTGTTCTGAATTTTTGGGAAAATCCGTTCAAACAGACCATCTTTTAGATCTTCTCTTTGAGCCGGAAAAGACCATGGAGTGTTCCATAAAAAATAGCTCTCCCCCCTTTACCTATCTTTCACGGATTCATCTTAAAAGAAAATTACAACAATCAAACAAAGGGGATATCCGTAAAAAAACCTATTTCCCGGGGCAGGATCCCCCCTCCATAAATATTTACCAGATAATTGTCATGTTGATGATTGCCGCAGGTATTGCCGGGGCAAGAATGGCAGGAGTTGACGAGATTCTCAACCATGAAAATATTCAAAATTTTGTCCAGGGGTTCGGGCCCATGGCGCCATTGGTTTTTATGATAATCGTAAGTCTTGCCCCGGCATTCTTTTTGCCGGGAGCGCCATTTATAATTGCCGGAGGATTGATTTTCGGCCCCCTTTGGGGCGTTATCTACGGAATAACCGGAGCAACTACAGGTGCCTGCCTTGCCTTTCTTGTGGCCAGATATGTGGCCTCGGAATGGGTGGAATCAAAACTGACAAACCCCTCCTTGCTCAAGCTGAAAAACCAGACACAAATCCATGGGTGGAAAATTGTTGCCTTCACAAGGCTGGTGCCTCTTTTCCCCTTTAATCTGTTAAGCTATGCCCTGGGGCTCACCAAAATAAAATTCACCACTTATTTTATTACCTCTTTTATCTGCATGTTGCCGGGATGTATCGGATATATCCTTTTGTCCAGCTCCCTGCTGGATCTGCTCCAGGGAAAGCTTTCCATGGAACTGTTTGCAGGAATGGGACTTATTTTTCTTCTAACCTTGATGCCTCTTTTGTTAAAAAAATTCAAACCTGAAAA
>CAXHYW010000697.1:0-2851 GCA_964021475.1 uncultured Desulfobacteraceae bacterium
CATTTCTTCCAAAGCTTATGAAATTGATGTCGCCAACATTCATCCTGTAAACGGGACAAAATGGACATCAGATATTCCCGTATCCAGTGATATCGCAGTCATGACAGGGAATTTACATATCCTGGTGCTTGATGCCAATGGAAAAAGAAGCCAACTGATATCAACGGTGATCAGCAATATGGGGTATACGCCAATCGTTTCTGACAATGGTGGTGAGGCCGTCAAGATTTTCAGGATACAACCGGAAAAATTTTTAATGATTATTGCCAATCATGAGATTAAGGGTATGAATACTTCGACCTTTGTGAAGTATATCCTCAAAGTTGACCATAAAATACCGATTCTGGTTGAAACCGGATACAAGAATCAAAAGACAAAAACTCAATTTGAGACCCAATTTTCAAAGGCCGGTTCTGTTTTGGTTAAACCGGTTGCGCTGGAAGATCTTCAAAATACCATTACAAAACTGGTTAAAAAAAAGGGTTGAATCTATGAAACACGTCTATCTAATATGGGTTGGGCTATTTTTAATTTTGCCCACCTCCCTTTTGGCCCAGGGAAACCAGTTTGGTAAATATGAAATGAGTTTTAAAAATTTTTTAACATGTGAGCTTACCCGAACCGGTGCCGTCAATCATTTCAAGGGAAGCCCTTTTAAAATCACCATGATTGATCTGTTTGAAATTCAAAGGGAATCGGACATGGTGATTATCACCGGGGCTGTCCGGTGCGCCATTGCGGATCGTTATCAGGTTCTTTATGTTGCCCTGGGGGTTGAAACTATTATGGGAAAAGAACAGGTGACCTATTATACGACCCGACCCAAGGATTTTTCCATCCTTGCCACTGAACTGTTACGATTCCCCTATAAAGAAAGATGCCCTTGGTCCCGTTATTGGGTGGATATCGACTGAAATATTTGAAAATAAAAACGCCCTGTCTTTGTTTGAAAGCCAGGGCGTTTTTTTTACGATTATGTAAATTAAGATCAGTTTAAAATAGCAGCCTGGGCTGCTGCCAGCCGGGCAATGGGAATCCTATAAGGAGAGCAGGAGACATAACTCAACCCGGCCTTGTGGCAGAACACCACAGAAGCCGGATCACCACCGTGTTCTCCGCAAATTCCCAGTTTTATGTCCGGTCGTGTTTTCCGACCCCGCTCAACGGCAATTTCAATCAAACTTCCCACCGCTTCCTGGTCCAGGGTTTCAAAGGGGTCAAAACTGAGTATGGCATTATCAATATAATCATTCATAAAAGATCCGATATCATCCCGTGAAAAACCAAAGGTCATTTGGGTCAGATCATTGGTTCCAAAGGAGAAAAATTGGGCATATTTTGCCATTTTATCAGCTACCAATGCAGCTCTCGGGATCTCGATCATGGTTCCAAACTGATAAGGAAGGGCCTGAATTCCATATTTTTTCAGGGTGGCATCATGACAGTCGGTTACCATTTTGTGGGTGAATTCCAATTCCTTTTCATTGCAGGTCACCGGCACCATGATTTCAGGTAATGGATGTTTTCCTGCCTGGAACAGTTCTGCACAGGCTTCAAAGATGGCACTAACCTGCATCCTTGTAATTTCCGGGAAAGTGATGCCCAGGCGTACGCCTCGGTGTCCGATCATGGGATTGGACTCTTTGAGCAGAGCGCTCCTTTTCAATACTTCTTCAAGGTCTATTCGCAGGGCATCGGCAATCTCCTGCTGGTTTTTCAGGGATTGGGGCACAAACTCATGAAGAGGCGGATCCAGAAGTCTCAGGGTAACCGGCAGGTTGTCCATGACCAAAAGCGTTTCTGATATTTCCTTTTTAACAAAGGGAAACAATTCATCCAAAGCTACCTGGCGCTCTTCCTTTGATTTACTTAGGATCATTTTGCGCAGTAAGAATAAGGGTTGACCAGAATCGGATCCATAGAACATGTGCTCGGTCCTGAAAAGCCCAATCCCCTGTGCGCCGAAGTCCAATGCAATTTTCGCGTCTTCCGGGGTATCGACATTGGTGCGGACTTCCATGGTCCTGAAGGAATCTGCAATGGTCATAAATTGTTGAAACCGGGGGTTTTCAGAGGCGTCCTTCATCTTTAAATGGCCTTCGTAGACCACGCCCTTGGTGCCGTTTAAGGTGATTAAATCTCCTTCATGGAACACCCTGCTTCCCACCATGAGTTCTTTGGTTTCAATATTAATTTTCATGGCACCGGCACCCACAATGCAGCATTTCCCCCAACCCCTGGCCACAAGAGCGGCATGACTTGTCATACCTCCCCTGGCCGTTAAAACGGCTGCGGCAGCCCGCATCCCTTCAATATCTTCAGGGTTGGTTTCTTCTCTGATCAGAATCACTTTTTTGTCTGATTTTGCCCATCTCACCGCATCTTCAGAGGTAAAAACAATCTGGCCCCAGGCCCCGCCGGGTCCAGCCGGCAATCCTTCCACAACCTTGACGGCTGTTTTTTCTGCTGCCGGGTCCACAATGGGATGGAGCAGGTCATCCAATACTTTTGGATCCAGACGACAAACCATGGTTTCTTTATCGATCATGCCCTCTTCATACATGTCCATGGCCATATTCAGGGCCGCTGTGGCCGTTCGCTTTCCCACACGGCATTGAAGCATGTATAAATGGCCTTCCTGGATCGTAAACTCAATATCCTGCATGTCTTTATAGTGAGATTCCAAGATGTTTCTGATATCAAAAAGCTGGGTATACAGTTTGGGCATGGATTCTTCCAGGGAAGAAAGATGTCTGTTCTGGGAATTCTTGGTATCATTGTTCAAGGGATTGGGCGTTCTGATGCCCGCCACCACATCTTCTCCCTGGGCATTAATCAGCCATTCTCCGTA
>CAXHYW010000698.1:0-2847 GCA_964021475.1 uncultured Desulfobacteraceae bacterium
TAAACATCTGGTATCAAATGTCAATTATTTTGTTCGGTGTGTGGTGACTCAACCCCATCGTTTTCATGCCCCTTTCCCCGATTGTTTCGTATCGGGGTCAGATCATAATGAGTGTATAATTCCTCATAACGCTTGGTTTTATCACGATTAACCGGCGCATTGTCGCACAATAATCTGGAATAAAAAACATTTGAAGTAGATTTTTGTGACGGATTTCTATCGACTGTATATGGTATTATCTGTCAGGAGTCAAATTCCACAAATTACCGAGAACCTCATCCAACCGTTCGGCTTTTTAAGATTTACCATGATACAAGATGTAGTATGAACAGAATTTTCAATTTCAGATTTAATTTCGCAGGTATAAGAATCCACTTATTATTATAAATGGACAATGATCGGATGTCCTTATCATATAAGGGTTTGTCCCTTTGAGGTTATCCAAGGTTACTAGGCAGGTCGTGGTTAAACTTGTAACCAAAACTTTTTTTACTTGCCTCTGATCTTTCTATCATAATTCTAATAATATTCAGATCAAATTTTCATGTTAGGCACCCCGAAATAGATAGTTCTCCAATTTCGGAAGGCCTTAGGACCGCAAACTTTATAGGACGCAGATTGGCGCAGATTAGTAATCCTGAAAATCTGTGTTAATTTGCGTCCTATTTTGGAGATTTAAATTTTTCCCGGTACAGTACCATCAGTCTTAGGTTACCGAGAATTGCTGCTTGGGGGAATCATTCATTGACTTTAATTTTCAATTTCCATAAAATTGTATAAAAAATTTTCACCATCCGTCTATGGCAAACCAATCCATGGCAGACCAATAAGGAGTCATTAAAAATGAGTACGGCAAGGATCATATCAAATGGCGGTACCGGCAGCAGGATCCCCGATTTTTCGGCCACACGCAGCCGGGTGATAACCACAATGATCTGGATATCGCTGCTCTGGCTTCTGCCGTCGGCCATGGCCGGTGCAGGGTCTGCAGGACCAACGGATTTTTCCTGGGCAGACATTTTCATCGGCCTTGCCGGGGGCCTGGCATTTTTTCTCTATGGCATGGAAAAAATGAGCAACGGGATGAAAAACACCGCTGGCAATAAAATGCGAACCATTCTTGCCTCCCTGACCAAGAACCGGATCATTGCCCTGATTGTGGGGGCCTTTGTCACCATGGTGATTCAGTCATCCAGCGCCACCACTGTTATGCTGGTCAGCTTTGTCCAGGCAGGGCTGTTAAACCTGGTCCAGTCCATGGGCGTGATCCTGGGAGCGGATATCGGCACCACCATCACCGCCCAGATGATTGCTTTCAAACTCACGGATTATGCCCTTCTCATGGTGGCCATCGGGTTTCTCGCCAAGCTGTTGGGCAAAACAGAAAAATCAAAAGCCATTGGCGATATCATCCTGGGATTTGGGATTCTTTTTTTCGGGATGAAACTCATGAGCGATGCCATGAATCCTTTGCGCAGCTTTCCCGCCTTTATTAATCTGATGAAGGATCTGGAAAATCCCTTGATGGGAATTCTATTTGGTGCAGCCTTTACCGCCGTTGTCCAGAGCAGCAGCGCCACCACCGGGGTGCTCATCGTCCTGGCCCAGCAGGGACTGATTTCCCTTGAAGGCGGTATACCGGTTATCTTTGGTGCCAACATCGGTACCTGTGTCACCGCAGCCCTTGCCGGTATCGGCGCTACACGGGAGGCCAAGCGGGTGGCCATTGCCCACATCATGTTCAAAATCGCCGGCGTGTTTTTGTTCATTTTCTGGATTCCCCAGTTTGCCGACCTCATCCGTGCACTGGCAGCCAAATTTGGTTCCGGCACTGCCAGACAGCTTGCCAATGCCCACACCCTGTTCAATGTGAGCCTGGGACTTTTTTTTCTACCTTTTATCCCTATTTTTTCAAAAATCATCTATTTTATCTATCCGGAAAAAGAAATATCGAAATCCCGGGAAATCAAAACCTGGTATATTGAAGATGCGGTACTTGAAACCCCTTCCCTTGCCATTGACCTGGCCCGGACGGAAATGTCCCGCATGGCAAAGCTGTTGGGCCGGATGCTAAATGCCATCATCATTCCCTTTCTTTCCGATGAAACCCATATATCAAACAAGGGAAAGCCAGATGAAGAGACAAAGCTGCTGCTCAAGGAAATTCCCAAAACAGACGCCATACACAATGACCTCACCCTGCTACAGGGGTTGGACCTGCGGGAAGAAAAAATAGATTTCCTGGAAGAAAAAATTACGGGTTATCTCACCCATATCGCCCAGGGGGCCATTACCGAAAAACAGGCAGAAGAAGTCTTTGGGATGGTTTCCATTGTAAAGGACATAGAAAGCATGGGGGATATTATTCATCGGAACATGATCCCCCTCATTGCCAAGAAAAAACAGCTCCGCTTTGATTTTTCCCTGGAAGGAAAAGAAGAATTGCTTATCTATCATGGCAAGGTTTCAAAACAGATCCGATATCTGGAAGCGGCATTCAAGGAAACAGATGCCAAACTGGCCCATAAAATAATGCAAAAAGAGCGAAAATACCTGGATCTGGAATCCAGCTACCGGGCACGGCACTTAAAGCGAATTATTATGAAAGATGAAAAATCCATGGAAACCACCGAAGTTCACCTGGAACTGATGGATCTGATGAAACAAATTGTGTTATATTCTGCCAATATCGCCCAGACCTATATCGGCACCACCCCGGAAACCGGAGACGATCACCTGACAATTCAAAAAGAATAGGAAGAAACCGTACCAATGTAAAATCTTCTTGGAAAAAAGGACGATTTTTATTGTTTCTTGACATTCAGGTCTATGTCGCATAAATGTATA
>CAXHYW010000699.1:0-2843 GCA_964021475.1 uncultured Desulfobacteraceae bacterium
GGTCATAGGCATTGATAATGACAGGAACGCTTTGACCCACTGCCACAAATTTGAGCAAAGTTTCCGCCATTGGCACCCGGACAAACAGATCATTCACAGACCCAATGTCAAAAAGCTGCTTCCCTTGTTGGACCCAGTCGCCTAAATCCACATTTTTTTCAAGAATTATTCCCTCAAAGGGTGCCGTGATGACACTTTTCCTTTTCTGGATCAATAATTTTTCCAGGCTGGTCTGGGCAGAGAGTTTTCTTAAAACAGCTGCCTGATGAACATATCTGGCATCATCAAAATCTTTTTGACTCAGGGAGCTATTTTTGTACAACATCTCCATTCGCTTAAAATTGACCTGTTTGTGATCAATATCAAGCCCAGCCAGCTCTATCTGGTTCTTGTGAAATTGGATTTCCTTTTCAAGTATTTGTGTATCCAGGTGCACCAAAATTTCATCCCGGTTCACCCGATCCCCTGCCCGGACATTAATTTTTGTTACCAGTCCTGAAACTTCGGAAGAGACGTGACTTACCCGGTCATAATAAAGGGTGCCGATAAAAGAATGGTTCTGGGCCACCCGTTCATGGACTATTTTTGAAACAACCACCCGGGCCGGAGGCTGGGCCTTTCCCTGGTGACTATCCTGGGCATTTACCCCTGCCCCTGTGCCACAAAAAGAAATGGTTAAAAAGAAGATCAGCACCGCCGGAATTGACAGGGTTTTATTTGAAAGGGCCCCAATGGATACGGTTCGAAGAAAACGCATAGATACTCCCATTCTAACGATTAATGATGGCTTTTAACTTTCACCAACTGACGCCTCAGAACTTCAAGCGCCGTGGCGGCAAACATCTCTTTGTTCCTTGCCCTGCTCCCGAAATTAAAGGTATACCGTTTTGCCGTTTCAAACCCGGGACCTGCAATGCCAATACAAACCGTGCCAACAGGCTTTTCATCGGTGCCTCCTGTTGGTCCTGCAACCCCCGTGGTTGAAATTGCCCAATCGGCCTGGCCTGCTCGTTTAACGCCCACAGCCATTTCAAGGGCTGTCTGCTCATGAACGGCTCCATGGGTCTCGAGGGTGGCTTGTGAAACCCCCAGGATATTCATCTTGGCGTCATTGGAATAGGTGATGGCTGAAAAAAGAAAATAATCTGAACTGCCAGCCACATCGGTGACCAGGTTGGAAATCATGCCACCCGTACAAGATTCTGCAATGGCAAGGGTGAATTTTTTTTCTGTTAAGAGCCTTCCTACCTCTTGCTCAAGGGTTTGGCCTTTGGGAGAAATCACCTTGTTTTCAAGACGGGATATGGCCCATTGTCTTGCAGTTGCCATATGTTTTATATGGATGTCATCTGGTTCGTCTGGTTCACTTGGTTCACTTGATTCACCTGGGCCGCCTGGCACAGAACTTACAATTTTGACCTCAATAAACGGGAATCTGGCCCTGAATCCCAGACTCATCCCGGCAAATTTGTCTTCAAACCCTCCTAAAAGTTCTCCCACCCGTGATTCGCCTATCCCGAATACCATAAGCCGTTCAATAAAAATTTTATTTTTGATACCAAAGGTGTCTAAAAGCTTGCCCTTGATCTGTTCGTCAAACATAAACTTCATTTCCGAAGGCACTCCCGGCATAAAAAAGAAATGACACTGACACAACTTCATGTAAAAGCCAGGGGCTGTCCCGTGACGGTTGACCAGGACCTCTGCCGAGGCAGGCAACATGGCCTGTTTTTGGTTGGTCTTGGTAAGTTCAAACCCTCTTTTTTTAAAAAAGGCCTCCATGGTTTCAAGGGCATGGGGATTTAACTTCAGTTCTTCTCCAGCAGCCATGGCGCATCCTAAAGCGGTCAGGTCATCCAGGGTGGGCCCAAGACCACCGGTGACAAGACAGATATCGGCCCGTTTGGCGATTTGAAGAATGGTTTGGCTTATCAATTCCACCTTATCTCCCACCGCCGTAATTTGTTGAACCCCAAACCCCAATTCCTTAAGCCCTTCGCACAAAAAGCGGCTGTTGGTATCCACAATATCACCGAGAAGGACTTCATCCCCGGTGGAAAGTATTTCTGCAATCATTTTTTATCCTCCAACTGATTAAAGAGCATGGCATGATTGGATGAAAAATAGGCAGGATTTTTCCTGAATTCCGATCCAATGGCCAGTTGTTTTTTAAACTCCTTGTCTAAAAAATTTTTTACTTTTCGCCGGGTCCAGCCCATTGGATGTATAAAATTCAGGTACAAGGACAGATCTCCGTGGTAAAACTCCTGGGTCTCAAGGGCTTTGGCATCTTCACTGAATTTGGGCAGATTAAAAACCGCCAGGTTCAAATAGTCAATGTTGCCCTTGTGGATTTTAATATAGTCAAGGGTTTTCCGGGCAGCGGTTTCATCTTCAAAACTGGTGCCAAACAAAAGATAAACATAGGTCAAAATTCCGGCTTTCTTAAGATTTGAAAGAATGATTTCAACCATCCCAAGGTCTGTCCCTTTGTTCATCTGTTCCAGCACATCCTGATCCCCGGATTCAAGACCAAGTTTCAGCATCTCACATCCGCTCTTTTTTAGATTCTTACAAAACTCAAAGTTTAAAAACTCCTTTTCGAATCGTACAAACCCGTACCATTTAAATCCCAGTTCGGTTTGGGACAAGGCTTTCAAAAATGCCGGGGTAACAGCATTGTCAATAAAATGCACATAATCCGGCGCATATTCGTAGGTCATCTGTTTTAAATCTTCCAACATAATGTCCGACCGCTTTGTCGAATAGGGTCGGGTTTCCGCTCGCTCAGGACAAAATCTGCATTTACTCCAATAGCAACCGATGGAAGCCCGAAAGGGCAA
>CAXHYW010000700.1:0-2842 GCA_964021475.1 uncultured Desulfobacteraceae bacterium
AATACTGCCTGACCCCTAAAACAAATGAGCTTGGAAATATCGAAACCTGTATGGCGATGTGTATCCGGAATAATCCCGAAACTATTTATGACATTAATTTTGCGTATGAACGGGGGCACAATCTAACAGGTTTGTTTAAGGGCACCTATGATCCCCTGGCATTGCTGGTTGGAAAGGACCGGGCAGACTATGCCAGATATTTTTATATGCATTCATCAGCTTTCCATGGGAACAACCAGCTGGTCATGGCCATTATCAGAGAGATGATTGCCAGTGTACCCCCCGGGATTCCTTTCAGAATACTGGAAATCGGATCGGGCATGGGCGGAATGACCGCCAACATCCTTGATCTGCTTAAAGGTACTTTATGTGAATTCTACTATACCGACATTGCTCCTGTTCTGGTGAAACAGGGTGAAAAACAATTTTCCGACTTTGACTTTATCACTTACAAGGTCCTTGATATCGAACAGGATCCCGGGGATCAGGGGTTTGAACCGGCAACCTTTGATTTGATTACCTGCCTGGATGTCCTTCATGCGGTTAAGGACATCGACATTGCCCTGACACAGGTAAAAAAACTTTTAAAAACAGATGGAAAGTTTGTTCTATCTGATATTAGCGGCAAACCATTACTTGTGGATTTTTTATTCGGCCCCATTGACGGATGGTGGCGGTTTGATGATGCCTACCGGAAAGACTCTCCACTCCTGGACAGACAGCAATGGGAGGGTGCGTTAAAAAACAACGGCTTCACTGATATTAAAGCCGTGTCTGACTGCGACGGGATGGTGCACACCAATTTTATCGCCACAAATAAGGGTGATGAAAATAAAAGAGATGAAAAAAAAGACGACACCAAAGCCCAATCGACACCCATATCAAAAGAAATCGGGTGGATCTATATCGGAGATGAAACAATTTGTAATACCGTTTGCGATACCAGGGAATTTACCGTCCAATACCGACTGGATGATATTGCTTGCGGTATCAACTATGACGGCATTAAAGCTATGGTATACGGCGGAGCCCTCACAATTGTCGGCCTGCCCAGGGATGAAGCTGATCAATTGCAGGTGACAGACCTCTTATTCACCCATATCGGACAGATCCTTACCGACTCCGTCAAAAGCGGCCCCCCTCTTCGTATGTTTGTACTAACCTCAGGCGCCTTTACCATACCCTGCGACAATGCCCCCATCAATGTTCTTCACTCGGCAATGGAAGGCCTGGTCCAGGTTCTGCACAATGAAAATTGTGTCCTGTCCATAAAACTCATTGACCTGGATCCCTGCATCCCATTTTTGGACCAGTTACCCTTGGTCATTGAGGAAATTGAAAATGAATCCGACAAAGAAGATGTGGTGGCACTCCGGCAGGGAAGACGATTTATAAAACGATGCGACACCATTTCAAGGCCCCGGAGCCTGTTTAGATATAACCCCTTAAACGACGATCAAAATACCCATGCCATCGAGTTGACGGTTGATTCTCCCGGAACCCTGGACGGCCTATGTCTAAAGGCCGTTGAAAGGAAACCCCTTGCTCCGGATGAAGTGGAGATCCAGGTTGAAGCCGCCGGTATCAACTTTCGGGACTTACTCAAGGTATTGGGCGTCTATCCCACAGAAGCATCGGACAGTAAGCTTTTAGGAGATGAATGTGCCGGGACTGTCCTTCGAGTCGGGGAATCGGTTAAAGGCTTTTCAAAGGGAGACAGGGTTGCAGCCATCGGGCTTGGATGTTTTAAAACCCATCTGACCCTGAAAGCTGATATCCTGATACCCCTGCCGGATTTCATTGGAACAGACCTGGCTGCAGCAAGCCTGACCAATTACGCGACCGTGCATTATGCGCTGGTGATGAAGGCCTGCATTAAACCGGGTGAGCGCGTTCTGATTCACGCGGCTGCCGGCGGGGTGGGACTTGCCGCCATCCAGATAGCGAAAAATAAGGGGGCAACCGTTTTTGCCACGGCTGGGACACAATTTAAACGACACCTCTTAAAATCTCTGGGTGTAAAATATGTCTACAATTCGCGCACACTTGATTTTAGTGAAAAAATCCACCGGGATACCAGGGGCGAGGGTGTCGATATCGTTCTCAATTCCCTTGCAGGTCCCTATATTGAAAAAAGCCTTGGCCTGTTAAGACGTGGTGGCCGTTTTCTGGAGCTGGGCAAACGGGACATCTATGATAAAACTCATATCAGTCTTTACCCTTTTAGAAAAAACATCTCCTATTTCGGCATTGATATGGCCGACATCTTTTCGCCTGAAAGCAATATGGGCAAACCCATTGTTGATGAGCTCAAGACTATTTTCAAAGAAAAAATAATACAGCAACATTGTTACTGCCTGTTTTCCATGGCCACATACAAAGATGCCTTTTCCCATATGTCCAAAGCCCTTCATTTCGGCAAGGTGGTCCTGAAACCTTCCTGGGGTGAACTTGTAAGCCCTGTTCTCTATCAGCCGCAAGAGGCTCTGGTGAAAAAGGACAGATCCTATTTAATCATTGGCGGTGCCCGGGGTCTTGGCCTTGCTATTGCCCAGTGGCTCTGTAAAAAGGGTGCGAAAACCATCCTTCTGGTCAACCGTTCAGGAAAAACATACCCTGAAACAGATGCTGATATTAAAGACTTGCAAAAAAAGGCTGACGTTCTGATATATAAAGCAGATGTGTCCAAACGAGAGGAGGTGGCTGCACTCATTCATGACGTCGGGAAAAACCATCCGTCGCTGGATGGTATTTTCCACTGCGCTGTGGTGTTAAAGGACAATTATTTAAAGGATATGACAAGGGATGAGGCATATCAGGTACTGGCACCCAAGGCATTCGG
>CAXHYW010000701.1:0-2840 GCA_964021475.1 uncultured Desulfobacteraceae bacterium
GAGATTCTCCGGAGTGACTGGAGTTCAGACGTGTGCTCTTCCGATCTAAGACAATCCCTGCCACAATGATCAGGCCAGCGCCCATTTAAAGATATCGGTCATGGACCCTGACCCACAAAAAGTGGGGAAGAATTTTTCAAGTAAATTCATAGAAATGGCACTTTCCAGTATTCCGGGCTATACATTAACCGCCCCCCCGACAAACGGTTCCCCTGCCCTTCAGCACTGGCCGACCCTGGTAAGTAATGAGTTTTTGGAACAAAAAGTATATCTGGGCGACAATGAATTTTGCGTAAAACCAACCGGTGCCTACCCGGATGTGACCAATATTGAGCCTCTGGGCGTAGAAACCATTGAATTTTCACAGGATAAAACAAAAGAGATTTATTTGGGAGAATTGTTTGCCACCCGTTCAGGAGACAAGGGCGGAAACGCAAACTTAGGTGTCTGGGGTAAAACACTAGAGACCTATTCCTTTTTAAAGAATTTTCTCACCATTGAAAAACTCAAAGAACTCCTTCCCGACATGGAACCCTTTGAAATTGAACGGTATGATCTCCCCAATCTCCTAGCACTAAATTTTTATATAAAGGGAGTTCTGGGAGAAGGCGTAGCAGCGTCTGTCAGAAACGATCCCCAGGCAAAAACCCTAGGTGAATATTTAAGAGCCAAAAAGATTGAAGTTCCGGAAAGTATCGCCCCTTAATTGTTTTTAAGTTCCGGGAAAATAAAAAAGGCAAATATCATAAAAAAGAGAGGTATCCATAATGAGTTCTGATTTAATTTTTACAAAAGATCATGAAATGGTTCGTAAATCCATACGGGAGTTTGTTAACAAAGAGATTAATCCCAATGTTGATGAATGGGAAGAAAAAGGATTAGCCCCCCTTAAAGATCTGTTTAAAAAAATGGGGGATTTGGGTTTTTTAGGGATTCGCTACGATGAAAAATATGGGGGAGAAGGCCTTGATTATTGGTATGAACTGGTTTTTCTTGAAGAAATCGCCCGGATACACTGCGGGGGGATTCCCATGGCCATTGCGGTCCAGGCCTGTATGGCAACCCCTGCCATTGAACAATTCGGATCTGATTATCTCAAGGAAACATATCTTAAAGGTGCCTTAAAAGGGGATCTGGTTTCGGCAATCGCCATAACAGAGCCCGATGCAGGTTCTGATGTTGCCGCATTGAAATCCTTTGCCAAAAAGCAAGGTGACCACTATATATTAAATGGTTCTAAAACCTATATCACCAACGGAACCCAGGCTGATTTTTTAACCCTTCTTGCAAGAACAAGTGATGAGCCGGGATATCATAGTTTCTCCCTTTTTGTCGTTCCCACGGATATAAAAGGATTTGCGATCAGTAAAAAACTGGACAAGATGGGTATGAGAAGCTCTGATACAGCGGAATTATATTTTGATAACATGAAAATCCCTGCCAAAAATCTCATCGGAGTTGAAGGAGAAGGGTTTATTCATCAAATGATGCAATTCCAGCATGAAAGATTTGCCGTTCTGCCCCTAACCTATATCGGTGTTGAAGAGATGATCAAGGAGACGGTTGAATACATAAAAGGAAGAATCGTTTTCGGAAAACCTCTTATTGCAAAGCAGGTATTGCGCCATAGAATTGCCCAATGGCTGGCGGAAAATGAAGCCATCAAACAATTAAGCTATCATATTTGCCGCATGAAAATGAAAGGGCAAGACGCCACAAAAGAGATTTCCATGGGAAAACTTCTGGCCGGTAACCTGGTGAATAAAGTATCGGATGGCTGCCTTCAAATGCATGGCGGGATGGGGTTTATGAATGAGATGAGAATCTCAAGATCCTTCAGAGATTCAAGACTAACATCCATCGGCGGTGGGGCAAGTGAAGTAATGTGCGAAATAATCGCCAAAACCTCCGGTATTTAAACCAATAAGGATTAAAAAAATGGGCAACGACATATACTTTACAAAAGATCACAACCAGGTTCGCATGGCCGTCAGAGACTTTGTTAAAAAGGAAATAAACCCCTACGTTGATGAATGGGAAGAAAAAGGGATGATTCCCCTCCATGAACTTTTTAAAAAAATGGGGGACTTAGGTTTTTTAGGCATAAGATACGATGAAAAATATGGGGGAATGGGACTTGATTACTGGTATGAGTTAGTCTTCCTTGAAGAGATAGCACATATTAACTGCGGCGGCATCCCCATGGCAATCGCGGTTCAAACAAACATGGCAACACCGGCCATAGCTGAGTTTGGGTCTGATTATCTTAAGGAGACCTATCTTGTCCCTGCAATTAAAGGGGATATGGTGGCTGCAATTGCAGTGACAGAGCCAGATGCAGGGTCCGATGTTGCCGCAATAAAGTCTTTTGCGAAAAAAGAAGGCGACCACTACATATTAAACGGTTCCAAAACCTTTATCACCAACGGGATCCAGGCTGATTTTTTAACCCTTCTGGCAAGAACAAGTGATGAACCCGGATACCACAGTTTCTCTTTATTTGTCGTTCCCACTGATCTTGAAGGATTTGCTGTCAGTAAAAAGCTGGACAAGCTAGGGATGAGAAGCTCTGATACGGCGGAACTATTTTTTGATAATGTCAAAATTCCTGCCAAAAACCTCATCGGAGTTGAAGGAGAAGGCTTTATCCAGCAGATGCAACAATTTCAGCATGAAAGATTCAGCGCGATTCCAACAGGGTATATCGGTGCGGTTGATACCATAAATGAGACCATTGAATATCTAAAGGGAAGAATCGTTTTCGGAAAACCCCTCATTGCAAAACAGGTATTAAGGCATCGAATTGCAGAATGGCTTGCAGAAGCTGAAGCCTTAAAGCA
>CAXHYW010000702.1:0-2833 GCA_964021475.1 uncultured Desulfobacteraceae bacterium
ATTCATCATTACGCTCCCAGCAACAGGTCAATATCTGCTTCCTCCATCTGTTTGATGGAGGCGTTGTCACTGTCGATGAGGGAGTCGAACAATTCTTTTTTCTTCTCATGGAGGGCAAGGATTTTCTCTTCAATGCTGTTGCGTGCAATCAGGCGGTAACTGAACACGGTGTTTTTCTGGCCCATTCTGTGGGCCCGGTCAATGGCCTGGTTTTCCGCAGCCAGGTTCCACCAGGGATCAAATAAAAACACATACTCCGCAGCCGTCAGGTTTACCCCTATCCCCCCGGTTTTCAAGGTCATTAAAAGGGCCTGGCAGGTATCATCCTCTTGAAATTGTTCCACAACATGGCTTCGGTCCCGGGTGGCCCCGGTCATGACCAGGTGATTGATCCCAGCCGCTTCCATGTCCATGGAAACGCACTCCAGGGAATGGAGATAATTGGCAAACACCAGCACCTTGTGTTTGCCGGCCACGGCATCTGCCACATGTTCCATGAGAACTTCCCGCTTGGGAGAGATGATTTTATTGTCGCTCTTGATCTCGGGAATGGAAGCAATCTGACGAAGCTCGCCCATGGCCTGGAGAATAAACAGCTTGGATTTTTTCAACCCCTTTGTCTGGATTTCCTCCTCAATGGCTCTTTTGTACATCAGTCGGCGCTGGTGATAGAGCCTGGCCTGTTCTTTGCCCATGTCCACATACAGAATCTGTTCCATCTTGTCCGGAAGGTCCTGTAACACCTCAGTTTTCAGCCGCCGCAGGACAAAAGGATAGATCTTTTTTTTCAATTCTTTTACCACGGCCTTGTTGTCTTCTTTCTGGATGGGATTCAGGTAATTTTTCGTAAAATCGGCAGGGGTTCCGAACATGGCGGGATTTAAAAACCTGAACAGGGAATAGAGCTCACCGATATTGTTTTCTATGGGGGTCCCACTCAGGGCAAGGCGATGGTCTGCCTGTAAGAGCATAACGGCCTTGGATGCCTTAGCGTTCATGTTCTTGATGTTCTGGGACTCATCCAGAACCACCATGTGAAATTGTTCTTCCTTAAGGTGTTCAATGTCGTTTCTCACCATGGCATAGGTGGTCAGGATGATATGGAAACTGCCCATGGTTTTGATATCCCGATTCTGACCATAATAAAGAGCCGCGGTGAGTTTGGGGGCAAATTTTTTAAGTTCGCTTTCCCAGTTGAACAAGAGGGTTTTGGGCATGACAATCAGGGTGGGCTGTGTTTGACCAGGATAGATAGATGCCAGGAGCGCAATGGTCTGAATGGTCTTTCCAAGTCCCATGTCATCGGCAAGACAGCCGCCCAGTTTGTGCTTGTAAAGATAGCTAGCCCACTGAACCCCCTGCTCCTGATACCCCCGGAGGGTGGCATTGATGACAGGCAATGGGGCGGGGCAATTTTTCAATTGGTTAAACCCTGAAAAAATCTCTCTGGATTTTTGAAAGGCCTGTTTGGCAATTTTTTCCCCAATGAGTTCCTCCACCAGGGGAAGATCGAAAAAAGAGACCTTTACACCGGATTTTTGTTTTTTGAAAATCCGGGCCAGTTTTTCCATGTAATCCGGATTAATAACAGCGCTGGACCCATCGCTCAACCTGACATAGGAATCTTTTTGATATTGTTTCAACACATCATTAATTGTAAATTTTTCCCCGTCAAGGGTAAGTGTGGCCTCTCCCTCCAGAAAATCAATGCCATGGGAAAGGCTCAAATCCAGGGTCGGCCGGACATATTTCACCTTATAGGATGTCAGCTTTTCAGCTCCCATGACAATGTACCGGGACAGCAGCAAAGAAAGTTCCAGGGTGATAAAACGGGTGGCCAGGGCAGGCTCGATGACCATGAAATTATCCTGGACATAAATGGCCTTGTCCTGTTTGAGGCCCTTTGCAAGTCGCTTTAAGGCCCCATGGATATCCTGGAAACAGGCGCCGATATCCCCGTGAGCCAGGGGACTTAGGGTAATGGTCTTTTCCATCTCATTAACAGATACAATTTGGTCCATGTCAAAGGTATCGAAAAAATCCGGGGAAAATCCGGGATAGGTGGCCGATATCCTCAGATGAAGGGATTGATCCGGTGCAACATTTTCAAATATCAGGGCAGGCCGGGTCTTTTTAGGATCTCCCGCAAGAACCGTGTATCCGGAATAGGAAATATCCACATGGGTCAGGTTGGAAAACAACAGGGTCAAATATTGTTCCAGAAGATCAGAACTCAAGCGAGTATCAAACAGGGCAAGGGAGCTGAAACCTGTTCCAAGGGGCTTGACCCTGTACATGGTATGGCCTGCCAGGATGTGCGTCTCTGTCACCGGGACCATGGAATGAATCTGTTTGGACCCATGCCACAACCCCAGGACGGTTTCAAGCTCATTGTCCTTTTGCACAATGGACAGTCTCACCCGGGCATCCCCCTGGGCCAGTTCTATTTTTTTCCCTTTTTCATCCACAAAGCTCCCCGAGCAAAACAACAGGGAAAGCAGATATTCGTTGCCGTTGAGATAAAATCCATTGTCCGATGAGGCCGCTTCCCAATCAATGGAGAAGGCCTCCTGTTCCCGAACCCTTGCAATCTCCTTTAGAATGCTACGCTCGGGGCCTGAATAAAACTCATGGTCCGGATCCACCTGTTTACCGGAACCGTCCACAATGGAAAGGGATATCCCCTGCTCTGTAGGAACCATTTTAAAGCTTAGGGTTTCCGGTACCTTTAAATTGCGAATAACCGGACTTGTTTTCCGAAACATTTCAAACAGCGTCTCAATTTCTTGAACCATTTTTTACACCATCAATTTTCCAAATATTTTTTCCAGAA
>CAXHYW010000703.1:0-2832 GCA_964021475.1 uncultured Desulfobacteraceae bacterium
GTCTTCCACAATCAATATCCTGATCTTGTCCATCAACATCATCCTTCCTGGGCCAAGATACGTTTTTTTTCCATGAGATCAATCAACTGGCGGTGCTGAGTATCCTGCCAGAGAATTCCGGTTTCAAATTTTTTGTCCAATCCCATTTTTTTCTCCTATTTTACTTGAGTTTTCGTGAACAATCGTTAAGAACGCGGGAAGTATCTGTAACTTCATATACAGCTCCGGCCAAGGTATTGCAATTATAAGAGTTTCATTTTTCGTAGTGTTGGAGCAAATACCTTAGTTCCGGCCATGCGGTTATTCAATAAATTTACCCAATTTCAAATCAAAATGCAATCGTCTTTATAGGATTGCCAGAAACCGGTCCAAAAAGGCCTTAGAGGGCCGATGGAAAAACACACCGTGTTCTGGCGATTCTGGGTGCATCCCTCGGATAAACAGATAAAACACACCGCCAAAATCCCTGTCATAGGAATATTGCTTTAACCGCATGCCAAGATAACGGTGAAGGGCAACCAGATATAAATGGTATTGCAGGATATAGTGATGGCTTTCCATGGCAGTTGTCATGGCCTTTTTCCCATAGTCCCCATGGGTGGTCCCCAGAAAATTGGATTTATAATCAAGGATATACCACTTCCCCTGGTGCAAAACCACCAGGTCAATAAATCCTTTGATGTATCCTTTAAAGGGTTTGACACCCAATTTAAACAACGCATTTGCATAGGTTTTTCCATTGGGAACTCCTGCAAACAGGGAGCCCATACCATTGAAATCCAAATGGTTCACGTCAAAGAAAAATTCCAATTCGGTAAACCGCTGGGCCATGGAAATCTCTGATAGCGAAAAGTGATTGGCCGATTCAGTAACAATTCCCGAATCCGAATCCAGATCCAGGCCCGGATCAAGACCCGAAGACAGAGGGGTATTAAGGATATTTTTGACCGCCTCGACAGCTGGCTCTCGAAGCGTTTTATCCTCTAATCCGAATTTGGTAAGATTCCGGTCCACCACCCCTTCCACCAAACCGATGTCTGTAAAATCAAGATCCTCAAATACGGCATGGAAAAAATCACCGGACCCGGCCCCCTTGGGAAAAGATTTCAAACAGATTTCCCGGGTGGATCCCTTGCCACCGTCCAAGGGAACCTGGGCCTTGGGTTCATAGAGTTCCGCATACCCGTTCCTAGGGGTGCTCAGAGCGGAAAAACTGGAAATCCGCCAGGCAGACATCACCTGTCGTTTCCGGGATCTGGCAGACAAATCCATTCCCGGAAGATCCTTGGGAATGTATACCCCGTTGTCCCCGGTTTGACGGATATGGCTGATGCTCACCCGATTCTTTCCTTGTCGGCAAAGATTGTCTATGTCTTCTAACATCTGGTCATCTGTTTTGCACCCTCCCGGATGGAGCAGACTGCCCAGGGCAGATCCGTCCACCGAAGAAATTCCGGCCCAGAGAATTCGACACATGGCAGAGGCCCGGGTCAACGCCACATAGAGCAGACGTTTTTCTTCCGCCGTCTGTTCAAACAGCATAAATTTTCGGGACCGCTCCAAATCAGATTCCGCCCCCTTAAGGTCCAGACACAATTGATAGGCCTTGTCCGGATCATGGAACACAATTGGATCACGGGGTTTGCCTCCCCCGGCCCAAAGGTAGGGCACAAAGACAATGGGATATTCAAGCCCCTTGCTTTTGTGGATGGTGACAATGGCCACGGCCTTTTTATCGCTTTCAAGCCGCAGTTCATCCGCCCCCTGATTCCGGGTGGAAACAAAGAGTTGTTCCCGATACCATTTGAGAAGATAAAACATGGACAGATGGTGTTCCTGGGAGGCCTGGGAAATCAATTCCATCAAATGATAAAAATTGGTCAATCCCCGTTCACTTAAGCGGGGAGCCATAACCTTAGAGAAAGGCCTTAACACGGCATCATCGGAATGAAAAAGCCCCATGATCATGGAGACAAAGCCTTTTTGCTCCCAAGTATCTTTAAATCCCCGGAATTGATCCTGGCGTTTCCACAATTGTTTTTCATCCCGATCCAAATCGGCCAGCATCTGCCCTGAAAACCCAAAAACACAAGAACAAAGAGCTGCCTTCAGCAGACCCGTATGATCCGGCTCATAAACCGCCGCCAGGATATCGTAAAGCTCAATGGCCTCCTGGGAATCAAACACAGACCCTGTTTTGGACAAATAAGAGGGAATCTTAAATTCTGCCAATGCCCCACGAACAGCTTCTGCCTGGCTGTTGGTTCTCACCAGCACCGCCATGTCGCCGGGATCGATCGGTCTTACCTGTTCCCCTGATCCCACCGCAAGCCGTTTATCGGAATTCAACACGGCCAGAACATCTGCGGCCAACAGTCGGGGAATTATTTTTAACCCCTCCTCTTTTTTAATATATCCCTGGCGATCCAGGGAAAACCCCTCCCGTTCAACAAAGGAAAACTGAAGAGGCGGCAATGGGACACCCTCTTCAACCAGACGGTTAACAGCGGTGTTGGGAGTTGACACCCGGGTGAACTCAATTTGTTCATACAAAAAGGGCATTTCTTCAAGGGAGAAAAGATCGTTCACCCCCTCCACCATCAAGGGGGAGGATCGATAATTTTTTTCCAGGGTAAACTTCTGGTCACTTTGATCACAGGCCGACAGGTAAGCAAAAATATCGCCTCCCCTAAAGGCATAAATCGCCTGCTTGGGATCACCGATCATAAAAAATGGGATCTGCTCGTGATCTGAGGCGGGACGGGAAAATAGCTTTGAAAAAATCTGGTATTGGGCAGGATCCGTATCCTGGAATTCATCAATCAGGCAGGC
>CAXHYW010000704.1:0-2828 GCA_964021475.1 uncultured Desulfobacteraceae bacterium
AATCCACCAGGGCTTCATCCCAGTTTTCCCGTTCTTTCCAAAATTCATAAATGGCATGAACCCCGATGCCTTCATCCATGAGAAGGGTATTGCCTACGCCTAAAACCAATAGTTTTTTCATTTGTCTGTTCTCGTTGATAATGTTTTCCATTTTTTGAAAACCCTTGGGGGGATGCGATTACATATCCCCCCAAGGGTTTATTCAACTTAAGGCTTTAATTAAAGCGGCATTTCAACTTTAATAGTTTTGCCAGTGTCTGCGTCCAGCACGTGGACGGCACAACCCAGTCAGGGGTCGTAGGAGCGGATAAGCCGCCCCACATTCACCGGATTTTCAACATCGGGAACCGTTACACCAATGAGCGCTTCTTCAATGGGGCCTCTTTGTCCCATATCATCTCTTGGGTTGGCGTTCCAGATGGTGGCCGAGGTGACCTGGTAGTTGGAGATGACAGAGTCTTTGATGTCCACATAGTGGAGCAGGGCCCCACGGGGGGCTTCTGTCATGCCAAGGCCTTCAGCATTCTTTGGAATCTCAGCCGGAACAAAGGTTTCCTTGCCGGGCTGGGCCTGGGAAATCCATTCTTCCACGGCCATTGCAACAAGGGCAGTTTCTTCAGCCCTTGCAACGTGGCGGCCAAGTGTGGAGAAACCAGCCGCTCCAATATCACGGAAGTTTTTAACACCCAATGTGTCCTGGCCAATTTTGGACAGCTCAGGATTGGTGGCCCACATTCTTGCCAATGGACCTGCTTCATGGGGTTTGCCGTTATATCTAGGGGCCTTGATAAAGCTGTAGGCACCTTCTTTATTGACATTGGGTTTGGTCTCACCCTTGGTGGGGTTAAGACCTGTGGTTGAATCGTCAAACCATGAGTATTTAACATATTCCTTGATCAGGCTAGGATCGACTTTATAGTCTTTGCCATCGGTGTAAACACCTGATTTCAGGAGAGTGGTGTCCTTGTTGTCCAATGGGAAAGCGCCCCAGGAAACAAGATTTTTATGGCCCACGCCTTCCTTGAGAAGATCCCCATAGGGACCGGCCAAAAGGTATACGATGGGAACATATTTATTCAGGATAAATTCTTTTACTTTTTTAAAGCGGACAAGATAGGCATCCAATGCTTCCCTGGTGGGAATTTCAGTGGCGCCGCCCACAACGATACCCTGTACATGGGGCATTCTGCCGCCCAGAAGCGCAACCATTTCATGGCAGATTTTTCTCATCTCAAGGGCTTCAAGATATTGCCCAACGGCTACGTCATTGATTTCCTTGGAAACCCGGACGTCATTGTTTTTGTATCTGGGGATAAAAGGCGCTGTCTCAGGACCATTTACATAGTCAAGGGCTGCCAGATGATAAAAATGCAGGATATGACTCTGGAGAAAGTTGGCCCCCAGGATCAGGTTTCTGGCGATCCGACCGTTATCGGTCAATTCAACGCCAAAGGCATCATCAAGGGCCAAAGCCGATGCGGTTGCATGGGCCGTGGGGCAAACGCCGCAGATTCTTTGGGTAATCTGGGTGGCATCCCTTGGGTCACGTCCTTTTAATATTTGTTCAAAACCGCGGTACATGCCGCCGGATACTTTCGCATCAACGACCACGCCGCCCTTTACGGTAACTTCTGCTTTAAGATGCCCCTCGATCCTGGTAACAGGATCGATGCTGATCTTAACTGTTTTCCCGGCGCCTGCCGGTTCAGTCTGTGGTTTACAGCCTGCCATAATAAAACCTCCTTGGTTTTAGAAAATTTTTAGGAATTAAGCGGGTTCATAAAAGGGAGATGAGCTATCGGGAAATCCGGGCTCAACGCAACCGATGCAAACCGCATTATCCACGCACCAATTCACGCCGCCATTCCATTTTCTTTTGTAACAGTCAGCGTAAGTATCCGGACCTTTACAGCCAAGATCCATACGACAACCCTTAGGGTCGGACAATGTGGCAGACATTATGCCTTCGTCATACAGGTCAAGTTTGGGGCAGTTGTCATGGATATTTTCGCCAAAGAAAAGTGTGGGGCGTCCGTCATCATCAAGCTCAGGGATTCCTTTTTCGAGCAAATGAACCAGGGAACCGACTATCCAATCCGGATGGGGAGGACAACCCGGGATATTTACAACCGGTGTTTTAATGCCCTGGGCTTTAAAGAAATCCATAACACCCATGGCACCGGTTACATTCCCTTTTGCTGCCGGGATTCCGCCATAGGCGGCACAGGTACCAATGGCCAGAACAGAACCGGCTTTTGGGGCCAGCTCTTTCATGATATCCACCATGGTGATCTCTTTGTGACCCATTTCACCGATGATGCAGTATTTTCCATCTTCGGCAACGGGAATGGCACCTTCAACCACAATTGAGAATCTGCCTTCGTATTCTTTTGCGACGGCATAGAGGTTTTCCATTGCAGTTTCACCTTCACTGGCCATTAGCGTCGGGTTGAACTGAAGGCTGATAACCTTGAGAAGGATATCGGCAATCGGGGGGGACGTACTGTTGAGCAATGTAACGGAACATCCGGTACATCCTTGTCCCTGAATCCAGACAACAGGATGTCGTTTCAGTCCTTTTTCAAGGGCCTGGATGAATGCAGGATTAACCATTTGCGAAATTCCGATTCCGGCAACTGTTCCAGTAACGGTTTTCAGAAAGTTCCTCCTGGAAACTCCTGCTTTCTTCTGTTGCGCTTCTGGCAACTGTTGTTCGTCTTTCACGGGCACCTCCTTGATGCTGTTAAAAGTCTAACACTTTTTACACGTTTTACCGCAGGAGATCATTCTCCCCGCGGGTTTGAAAAATTAATAAAGCAGTATATAAA